>CAKTWY010000239.1 GCA_934630445.1 uncultured Eubacteriales bacterium | reverse complement strand
GCTACATCCACATCGTACCTACACAGTGCTTGTTTATTATAAACACAAAGCGCTCACTTGTCAAGTCCCGTCCGGCAAAAAATCGCACAGAAAAGTCCGGCGCTTTTGTCTCCTTTCCTCTCTTTTACCCGGAAGGGAACTGTGATATAATTTGCATGTGATGTCGGAGACGGCAATAGCTGTTATGATCAATCTTCAGCCGTGCGCACACGGCGGAATGGAGTTTTTTATGGAAACAGGACGCAGCGTACTTAAAAATATGAACCAGGAGCAGCGCTTTATCTTCGACCGGACGATGGAGCTTCTCGACGGATTATACGACGAAAAGGCGCATCTTCTCTTTGCCAAAGCCGCCGGAGAAGGCGGCCGCCATGATGTGCGCGGCAGCTCGCATTATGCGCTGGGGCTTCTCACCCGCGGCGGAGAGGGCGATTTCTCCCGCGCGCAGGACGTGATCCGCGCGGTGCTGTCCATGCAGTACCAGGCCGATGGAGAGATTTTCGACGGAACGTTCAAGCGCACCCCGGACGAACCCAATCCCCCGATGGGAAAACTGCCCTGGCGGCGCATCACGCCCGACGCGCGCTACCATATGGATCTGTGGGAGGAGCGAATCGTCGACCGCTTTCGCCGTGCGCTTGCCGGGAGCGGCGCGTATTCCGCCGACGCCGTGCGCGACATTGAAGCGAAGCTGAACCAGTCGATCCTCAGCGAACTGCCGGTGGTCTGGGCAACCTACGACCCGAACTGGCGTGAATTTATCTCCTGCGCGTTTGCGATGATCATCGAACTGTACGAAGACGAGCTGGACGAAAAACTCGTCGACGAAATTGACGAAGCGATGAAGCGCGCGGTGCGCGGCTCGATCGACCGCAAGCTCGCGAACCTTACGCCGATGAATACCAACGTGGAGATCATGCACATTTTCATCTCCGCATACTTCGGCACACGCTATTCCGATTCCAACGTCGTGGCGTACGCACACACGGCCGCCGCGGATTTCTATTCGCGCTACAAGGAATTTGACTCTGTCGCGGAGTTCAACTCCCCCACCTACTGCTCCGTGGACCTCGCCGCTTTCGCGCAGTGGCGCATGTACGGCACGCCGTTTCTGCAGAAGCTCGGCGCTGAAATGGAGGCAAACCTCTGGCAGAACATCGCCGACTTTTATAATGCAAACCTGCGCAATATCTGCGGCCCGTTCGCGCGCAACTACGAGATGGATCTGGGCCTGCACTCTTCCATGCACACGCTCATCTATCTCGGTCTGGGCAGCGATCTTGTGCCTGAGCCGCCGGACAACCAGGAACGCGAGCACAATACGCAGCTGGCCATCACCGGCACGATCATTCCCCCGCATCTGAAGCGCCGCTTTGCTGAGCACGACGAGGACCGGCTCGTTACCAAGCAGTTCCGCGAGCTGATGGAACGCGGCGACCCTGCGGCGAACAATCCCCTGTGCACCTGCACGGCGTGGATCGAAAAGGACCTGATGCTCGGCGCAATGAGCGGCAGCCACAATCACTCCAATCAGCTGCATACCGCGACGATCTACTGGAAAGCGCCGGATGGCACGATCTCCAGCATCCGCCTGCTGCGCCGCGAGGCGGGCGGCGGCTGCAACCACTACCGCACGATCCTCTTTAACAACACCGCCTCAAAACGCCATCTTTCCCTCGACGTGGAGTTTGACGTCACACGCGATATCGAGCTTTTCTTTGAATGCAACGCCCGCGGCATTGAGCCCGCCATGATCGGCGCGCAGGAATGGAACCTCCCCGGCCTTCAGGTGCGCCTTGAGGCGAAGGCGCCCGCACCGCTCGTGCGTATGACGGATGAGGATTTCTGCGAGGCGGTATATGCGTATCACTATGGCGATACAGCCTGGCGCACAATGCATTTCGAGATCGACTTCACACCTGTGTCATAAGCCCTGCGTGATTACGGACGGGCGGCACAGTATTTCTGCCTGTCAGCAGAGCGTTACAAGCAAAAAAGCCAGGCCTTCCGGCCTGGCTTTCCTGATGTACATTTTCTATTTTGCACGTCAGCGCCTGCTCACCTGGCCGCCGGTTCTCCGTCCGGTTCGGAAAGTGCCGCGAGCACACGCGCGCGCACCTGCGGGCCAACGGCGCCGTCCACCTGTTCAATTGCCCAGAGCACTGCGCCGACTGCCGGCGGCAGGGCGAGCGGCAGCATGCGGCATGCCTTGCCGGTCAGCGTCTGCGTCCTCTCACGCACGCGCTGCGTCAGCAGATGCGCTTTCCCTTTCAAATTGGCTGACCCGATCAGGACGATATCGACCGTATCGCCGAACGACAGCCTGCCGATCAGCCCGCCGAGCGAGCGCGCCAAACGCTCTGCCAGCGTATCGAGAAGCGCCAGTGCGGCGGCGTCGCCCTCTTCCGCCGAGTCGTACAGGATGGCAATGTTCTCCTTGGGCTGAATATCCCCGAAAAAATAGCGCTGGTAGATACGCTCGACAAGTTCGCTCTCATCCTTCGCCCCGACCAGGCGCAGAAACTTGTCCGCCATGGCAGTCGCCGGCTGCATGCAGTAAAAAGCGCCGTAAACGGCCTGCAGCACCGCCTCCGCCATGCCGCGCGCCCCGGACAGGTCGCCAACAGCAAGACCTGTTCCGCCGACCTGAAGCCAGTTCCCTTCCAGGTCGATGCCGCCAAAAGAATTGCCTGTACCGTTTACAAAACCGACGCCTGCTCCGTTCGGGCACATTGCCTTGATGCCAAGAAAAGCGTCATTGATCACAAACGGCGCATGAAAGCCGCGCGAAATCAGGTGCGCTTCCATGCGCGTCTTCTGGCTCGGGATATCAATGCCGGCCAGTCCGAACACACTCGCACAAACATCCTGCGCGCGAATGCCCGCCGCGCGCAGCGCCCGCTCGCACAGCGCGTCAAAAACAGGCGTCATCTCGCTGAATCCGCCCGGATACACCTCATGGTTCGCCGCGCCGCCGCGCGCAGAGGCGACAAGCGTTCCATCCGTATGAAAGATAAAAATATCCGTCTTTGTTCCTCCGCCGTCAGCGCCAAGTACATACCCCATACTGAGCCGCTCCTCTCCAAGCCTTGATTCCCTTTCGCAGCAGGAGGCGAAAAGACGATCGAACCGATCGTCCACCATCTGCAGGGTAGATATGATACCATAAACGTTTTACGTTTATGGTA
>CAKTWY010000238.1 GCA_934630445.1 uncultured Eubacteriales bacterium | reverse complement strand
CTACGAAGCGCTCGAGGGCTATCCTGTGACGATCCGCTTCCTCGACCCGCCGCTGCACGAGTTTGTTCCGACGGAGGAAAAGGACATCGAGCTGCTTGCAAAGGCGCAGGGCAAGAGCGTGCACGACATCAAGGCCATCATCGCCGGCCTGCACGAGTTCAACCCCATGATGGGTCACCGCGGCTGCCGCCTGGCGGTCACGTATCCGGAGATCGCCCGCATGCAGACGAGGGCCGTCATCCGCGCGGCGATCAACGTCGCGAAAAAGCACCCCGACTGGGATATGGTGCCGGAGATCATGATCCCGCTCACGGGCGAGGTCAAGGAGCTGGCGTATGTCAAGAACATCGTGGTCACCACAGCGGATGAGGAGATCGCAAAGGCGGGCGTGAAGCTCACCTACAAGGTCGGCACGATGATCGAGATCCCGCGCGCGGCCCTCACCGCCGACGAGATCGCCAAGGAGGCCGAGTTCTTCAGCTTCGGCACGAACGACCTGACGCAGATGACGTTCGGCTTCTCCCGCGACGACGCGGGCAAATTCCTCAGCGCGTATTATGAAAAGAAGATCTACGAGTCCGATCCGTTCGCGCGCCTGGATCAGACAGGCGTCGGCAGGCTGGTGAAGATGGCGGCCGAGCTCGGACGCCAGACGCGCCCGGACATCAAGCTCGGCATCTGCGGCGAACACGGCGGCGATCCGTCGTCGGTCGAATTCTGCCACAATGTGGGGCTCAACTATGTCTCGTGCTCGCCGTTCCGCGTGCCGATCGCGCGCCTTGCCGCGGCGCAGGCTGCGATCAAGAACCCGAGAAAGTAACGTTTGTCTTCTCTCCCTTACCAGTCCACATACAGAGGCCCCGCCCGGACGGGCGGGGCCTCTGCGCCTATCAGGACGGGCACGTTTTCCCGACCGTTTTCAGCACGGCTGCGCTGGTGTTTGCGTCAAACACCAGCGGTGCAATTTCACACGGCGGGTGAAAAAGTCAGGCGCACGGTCCGGGCCGCCTCGTCTTATACCTGCGGCATTATCCTCCTTTGATCCCGACCTTTTGTCGACCGCACACGCTCCGCGTGCCCCGGGTCTTAACGATAAGCTGAAAACGTATCCGGCAGGAAGGAGGCATGGGAATGATCCAGTGTTTTGTCAAAACAAACTGCCGCGCGGCGTCCTTCGGCATGGGGGAAGTGCGCCTGCTCTCCGTCAGCCGCGTAAACGAAGACGACTGCGCCCATCCGCGCGTCATGCATGCGCATGAGGACTTTGCCGAGATCGTTTTGACGGTCAGCGGCGAGGGGGAATATCTCATCGGCAGCAGGAAGCACCCCTTCCGCGCGGGCGACCTTATCATCTACAACAGCGGCGTCGTGCACGACGAAGCCCCCAGCCAGGGGCGCAACTTTTCCAACTACTCCTGCGCCATAGCGGGGATCGAGGTCGAAGGCCTTCGCAAAAACGCCCTCGTCGACGACACGGACAGCCCCGTCATCCCGAGCGGGAAGTATTTTCAGGCGCTGCACGCCACATACGCGCTTATGTTCGGCATTCTTTCCGGTGAACAGGCCGGAACGGAGGAAAGCTGCCAGCACCTGCTCGGCGCGCTTTTGTCCAACGTGTGGCAGGCCATCGCCCACGGGGAGGCGGCCGCCGCGCAGGACGTCTCGCCGAACCTGCTGGGGCTGCGCGTAAAGCGCTATATCGACGCGCACTACATGGAGGATATCTCCCTGCAGACGCTCGCGGATGCGCTCGGTTTGAGCCCTTATTATATCGCGCATGCCTTTAAGCACATGAGCGGATATTCGCCCATGCAGTACCTCCTGCGCCGCCGCATCGGCGAGGCGCAGACACTGCTCATCACGACAAAGCTGCCCATCACCCAGGTGGCGCAGATGGTCGGGTACGATACGCCCAGCCAGTTCAACCTCCATTTTACAAAAAATGTCGGCATCTCGCCGCGCAAGTACCGCACGGGCTATGTCCGGCAGGAGGACGGCTGACCCGCTGCGCAAGAAAGCAGAAGTTGCGCCGGAAAGGGAATGCGCCCACCCCGCCGGCAGCGTCCGGCCAAACGCCGCCCGGCACAGCGGCGGGCCTTGATTTCCGTTCGCCTTCTGCACGGAATGCACAATCAGATACCTGCGCCTTAAGGCAGAACGCTGATTTCGCGTTTTGTCTTTTTTCATGCAAGAATCGTAAAGAAATAACAGCCGCTCCCCTGTACAATAGAGGCATGCCCCCGGCGCCGGCGGCGCGGCGCGCGGCGGAATTCGATATTGAACGGAGGAACAGCGGATGAAAAAGGTGAAAATCGGCTCTGTCGGCCTCGGCCGGCTCGGCTATGAGCATGCAAAAAACATTGCCGTAAGTGTTCCGGGCGCGGAGCTTGCGGCGCTGTGCGATGTGGACGCGGCGCGGCTGCGCGCTGTGGCGGACGAACTGGGCGTGCCAAAAACGTATTCCGACTTTTCGGAAATGTGCGCGGACCGGGAGCTGGATGCGGTCGCCATCGTCTCCCCATCCATGTTCCATGCCGGGCAGATCCAAATCGCGCTTGACGCGGGGAAGCATGTTTTCTGTGAGAAGCCCCTCGACACGACGGTCGAAAAATGCCGTCAGGCCGAGCGCGCGGTCGAGGCGCACCCGGACAAGGTCTTTATGCTCGGTTTTATGCGCCGGTACGACAGATCCTACGCCGCGGCCAAACAGAAGATCCTGAACGGCGACATCGGCCGCGTCATTCTCGTGCGCTCCTATACGCAGGACCCTATCCGCACGATCGAAAGCACGCTGAAATTCGCGGCGCATTCGGGCGGGCAGTTCCTCGACATGTGCGTGCATGACATCGACCTCGTCCGCTGGCTGAGCGGCGCGGAGCCTGAAAAGGTCTGGGCAATCGGCGGCTGCTTTGAATTCACGCAGTACCGCGACTACAACGACGGGGACAACGTGTCCTGCCTGCTCCAATGCGGCGACGAAACGATGGCGTTCCTCTTCGCCGGGCGCGCGGCGGCGCACGGCTCGAATGTCGAGACGGAGATCATCGGCACGCGCGGGGCGCTGCGCATCGCGTCCGTTCCGGCAGAAAACCTGCTCGAGGTGATGAACGGGCACGGCGTGTGCCGCGAGTGCTATCAGGACTTTCTCGACCGGTGGCACGAGGCGTATATCGCGGAGCTGACGGAATTTGTCCGCTGTATCACCG
>CAKTWY010000237.1 GCA_934630445.1 uncultured Eubacteriales bacterium | reverse complement strand
CGCAGTGCCGGGCGCACATGCTGAGACGGAGTCGTTATCGACCGGCCGCGCGCAGGCGTGAAGCGTGCCAGCCGACCCGACCGCGGCGCGTCGGGAGGCGTGACTACGGCAGAGCGCCGAGCAGCGCCGCAGGGAGATATGTTCCGTAGCGAAGCGTGGGCGTTCGGCGCAAAGCGCCGGGCGCACATGCTGAGACGGAGGAAATATCGACCGGCAGCGGCGCGTCGGGAGGCGTGACTGCATACAGCGCCGTGAATTGGCATAGCGCAGCGGGCTGACGGACGGGATCCTTCGCTTCGCTCAGGATGACACTGTTTCCCTGTCATTCTGAGGCCGTAAGGCCGATAACCTAAAGGTCACGCGAGAATTCCGGATGTAGGAGGTTGTGTTCCGGCTGAATGTCGTTCTACTGACGGGATTCTTGCGCGCCCCACCGAGCCTGCCGTTCTACGGCCGGGATCCTCGCGTGCCCCGGAGGGGGCAAATACGCGACCGCTGCCAGTGGCAGGGGGAGGGAGCGGATTTGCGGAGGAGAGTGGGAGTGGAAGGATGCCCGCATGGGCGACGCGCCGCGACCATCTCGACGAGTGGGCAAGTCGCTTCGCTCAGGGTGACAGGTATGGGAGGGTATCGCTGACGCTCAGGATGACACTGTTTTCCTGTCATTCTGAAGCGCGCAGCGCTGAAGAATCCCGTCCGTAGGCGCATACGCTCCGGCAGCCCGCCGTTCTACGGACGGGGTCCTTCGCTTCGCTCAGGATGACAGGTATGGGGGAGTATAGGAGACGCTCAGGATGACAGAGTGGGTGGAGGACAGGTATGGCAGAGCGGACTTCGCTCAGGATGGCAGGAGAGGGGAAAACTGCTTCGCTCAGGATGACAGGTCCGCGGCGCGGGCAGGAAACGCCGCACCGGGAAACCATTTGATTACAAGGAGGAAACCGATGAAGACAAAGCAAACCAACCCCGCCGCGACGGCGGACGAGGCCGGGTCGCTTTCGCAGATCTGGCGGGAATACCAGGAGGGGCTTGCCTATCTCAGCGGCACAGAGCTCTTCACCCGCGCGGAAAAATGCTGGCAGATGGCGCTCGGCGACCAGTGGCACGGGCTGAAATGCGGCGACGAGCTGCCGCCGATCCTGAACGTGCTGACGCCGATCATGAAAAGCGCGACGTCGCTCGTCGGACAGAACGCGATGGCCATCACCTATTCCCCGCAGGCCGCCGACGAGGACGCGGGCGCGGCGCGGAAGATCTGCGACAGTCTCAACGCCCACGCGCGCCGCGTGTGGGAAAACCTGAAGCTCGACCGGCACATGTGGGAAGTGCTGCAGGACGCGTTCATCGCGGGCGATGCGTTCCTCTTCTTTTACGACCGGGAGGGGGAGATCGCGCTCGACCGCGTGGACACGACGAACATCCTCCTCGGCGACGAGCAGAACCCGGACGTGCAGGCGCAGCCGTACCTTCTGCTCACGCAGCGGCGCTACGTGGAGGACGTGCGGCGCGAGGCGAAGGAGAACGGCCTGTCCGAGGCCGACTGCGCGCTCATCGTGCCGGACGACGACACGACCGGGCAGATCGGCGGCTCGTTTGAAGTGCGCAACCGCACGAAGCTTTTAAGCGTGCTGAAGCTGTGGAAAAAGGACGGGTGCGTGTATTTCGCAAAGGCGACAAAAAACGTCGTCTACTGCCCGGCGCGGAAGATCGAGGGGCTTTCACTCTACCCGGTGGCGCAGTACACGTGGAAGAGCGTCAAGGGCGCGGCGCGCGGTGCGGGCGACATCTGGGACAAGATCCCCAACCAGATCTCCATCAACAAAAACCTCTACCGGTTTGAGAGCGCGGTGAAATCCTCGGCGTTCCCGCACAAGGTGTACCGGGCGGACGCGATGAACGCGGAGGAGGTCAAAAAGCTGGCCTACCCCGACTCGAACATCGCGCTGACGGACTACGCGGGGCAGGGGGTGGACAAGCTCATCGCCTACCTGCAGCCGGCGCAGATCTCCAGCTACGCCAAGGACATCTGGCAGGACATGATCCGCCTGACGCGCGAGCTGGCCGGCGCGGGCGACAACCTGGAGAATGTAAACCCCGAGCGCGCGTCGGGCGCGGCCATCCATGCGGCGCGGCAGATGAAGGAGCAGAGCGTCAACATGCAGATCGCGGCGTACAAACAGTTCATCGAGGACATTGCGCGCATCTGGTACGACATGTGGGCGGCGTATCATCCTGCCGGCCTGCCCGTTGTGACGGTCGGGCCGGACGGCAGGGAGCACAGGGAGACCATCCCGGCCAGGGAGCTGCGCGGGATGCGCGTGGACGTGCGGGTCGACGTTTCCCCGGCGAGCCCGTATTCGAAGCTGGCGCAGGAGGCGGGGCTGCGGGAGCTGTTCCAGATGCAGGCGATCACGTTTGAAGAGTATGTCGAGGCGCTGGGAGAAGACGCGTCGCTGCCGAAAGCGAAGCTGCAGGACATCCTGCAAAAGCGCGCGGCACAGACCGGCGCGCAGGCGAAAGGCGCGCAGGCGGGCGGCAAGAAGGCCGCGGGGAACGCGGCGGAGGAGAAGCTGATCGCGCTCACAGGCGCGCTGCAGAAAAACGGCGTGGGCGCGGCAGGAAAGGCCGGAGCGGCAGGCATTGGGGCGCCGGGTGCAGGCCGGGCGGGCGCGCAGGCAGGAAGTGCGCCGGGTATGGGCGGCGCGGCCGGCATGGCAAACGCGCCCGGCACAGCCGGCATGGGCGTGTCCGGTACGGCAAACGCGGGCGGCGCGTTCCCGGCGGGCTCGGCCGAGCGGAAGCTGATCGAGCTGACAAACGCCCTCAGATCGGGCGGCGCGGCGCCTTCCGCGCAGGCGGCGGGTATGAAAGGAGGCGATGCGGATGCAGAACTGTCCGGTACATAAGATGACCGAGCTGCGCCAGCGCCTGGTGCGCGACGAGACGGACACGGCGGGCAGGCGCGTGCGGGAATTCCGCTTTTTCTGCCCGTACTGCGAAAAGGAGTACGCTGCGCTGCGCTGTGTGGACGGCAAGGAAGGGGAGGAAGGCCGCTCGGTCGTTCCGCTGTCCTTGTAAACAGCGCCGAGCCGCTTCCACAGGGGCAAAGCTGCGACCGCTGCCGGTGGCAGAAAAAGGGCGCAGTTTTGCGGAGGAGAGAAGGAGCGGAAGGAAGCCCGCCAGGGCGACGCGCCGCGACTATCTCGACGAGTGGGCAAGGATATCTGCGC
>CAKTWY010000236.1 GCA_934630445.1 uncultured Eubacteriales bacterium | reverse complement strand
CGCGCACGATGCGGCAGTATTCCTGCACGTTCGCAGCCGTGGGCGTCAGGTCCATCAGCTGGATGAAATAGGCCCGTCCGTCATTGCCCCCGCCCTTGCCCGTGATCTTCATTTCATCAAGGACGGTGACGGCGTCTATCTTTTTCGAGCTTGTGAACATCGAGTAGACTGTTTCAAAAATTACGCGGTTGTAATCGTTATAAAAATCGGCCGGCTGCAGCAGACCGATGACCTCCGGCACACAGGCCGGATCGATGAGGATCGAGCCCAGCACAGCCTGCTCCGCCTCGACGCTCTGCGGCATCTGGCGGTTTAAGATATCATCCATATGGGCTCACCTCCTGAACAAAATATTGGACGAACGCGCCGAGTCCGGCCGCCCCTCTGTCATTCCGGAACCGCGGGCCGAAGAAGCCCGGCCGCAGAAGCATGTGCTCCCCCGACGGACGGGATCCTTCGCTGCGCTCAGGATGACAGCTGAAGCCCAGCCGCCCCTCCGTCATTCCGGGGCCGCGGACCGCAGCATCCCGGCCGCAGAAGCCTGTGCTCCCCCCGACGGACGGAATCCTTCGCTGCGCTCAGAATGACAGCTCGGTCTCTCGCCGAGTCTTATTCCTCCGCCACGACGACATACATCGTGCCGACGATTTCCGGATACATCCTGACCTTCACCTCATATGTGCCGAAGGTCTTGATTGCCTCGTCGAGCAGGAGCTTTCTGCGGTCGATCTCAACGCCGTGCTGCGCTTTCAGCGCGTCCGCGATCTCCTTTGCCGTCACGGAGCCAAAAAGGCGTCCACCTGTGCCGGCCTTGGCGTAGATCTTTACCTGCATCTCCTTGAGTTTGGCGCAAAGCGCCTCGGCCTCCTCACGCTCGCGCTCAGCGCGGCGGCGCGCGGCGTCGTCCTTCAGCTTCAAGGCGTTCAAGTTGTCTTTATTTGCCTCCACCGCCAGTCCGCGCGGGAAAAGATAGTTTCTGGCATAGCCGTCGGAAGCGTTGATGAGCTCCCCTTTTTTGCCCTGTCCTTTCACATCCTGCTGTAAAATAACCTTCATGATCAGTTCCTCCTTTATTTCCTGCGTGCTTCGTCGACCTCGTCAATGGCGCGCTTGAGGTTCGCCACGACGTCCTCGACCGGCACCTTGCCGGGCTGTGCGCCCGCGGTTGTGATATTTCCGCCGCCGCCGAGCTTTTCGGTAATAACCTGCACGTTGAGCTGCCCGAGCGAACGCGCGGATATGATCGTCTCGCCGTCGTTCTTAAACACGACAAACGACCCGTGCACACCGTGAATGGTCAGCAGCTCATCGGCCGCCTGCGCGGCGATGGCGCGCGGCACCTGATAATCCGCCACGGCGATGGCGATGCTGTCGCGGTAAATATGGCTGGCGGTAACGATACGGTACTTCGTCATCTGGTCGTCAAAGTCGTTCTGGAACAGACGCTTGACCTCGATGGTGTCCGCGCCCGCACGGCGCAGATATGCAGCCGCTTCAAACGTACGCACACCGGTCTTGATGGTGTAGCCCTTGGTGTCGAGATAGATGCCCGCCAGAAGCGCCTCCGCCTCGACCCGCGCGACGTCGTGCGCCGACACCATATACTGCAGCAGCTCACACGACAGCTCCGAGGCGGAGGAGGCATACGGTTCATGCATATTGATGGCGGCGTTCTCGATATAATCCGCCGCGCGGCGGTGGTGATCGATTACGGCGACCTTCATCGCCGCCTGCAGAAGTTCGGGCGACTCGACAAAGTCCGGCCGGTTCGTGTCCACAACGATCAGCAGCGTCTCTTTATCCGCCATGAGCAGCGCGTCCTCCGGCGAAATAAAAACGTTTTCATACTCCGGCATGGTGCGCAGCCGCGCAATCAGGGAAGCGGCTGATGTTTTCGCTTCATTCACGACGATCTTCACATTTTTCTCGCGCTTGCGCGCCGCGCACACCATGCCCGCCGCCGCGCCGATGCTGTCGATATCGGAGACGCGATGACCCATGATCAGCACGAGCGACGACGCCTTCATCAGCTGGCTCAGGGCGTTGGCCATGACGCGGGATTTGACCTTTGTGCGTTTTTCGACCTCTTTCGTCGCGCCGCCGAAAAATTCGAAGGCAAAGCGGCTCTTGATCACCGCCTGGTCGCCGCCGCGCGAAAGGGCCATATCGGTGGCGAGGTTGGCAAACTGGTACTTCTCCTTCAGCGTCTCGCCGTCGCGGCCGATGCCGATGGAAAGTGTCACAGGGATATCTTCGCTGTTTTTGATCTCCCGCACGCTGGCCAGCACACTGAACTTG
This sequence comes from uncultured Eubacteriales bacterium, assembly GCA_934630445.1. Lineage (GTDB taxonomy): Bacteria > Bacillota > Clostridia > Oscillospirales > Butyricicoccaceae > CAKTWY01. The sequence continues at coordinate 943 of CAKTWY010000236.1, read as the reverse complement.
TCGTCAATAAATTTTTCCAGCGTCTGCTCCTCACACAGGAGAATATACCGGTCGCGGTCGTATTTGCGGATCACGACGCTCTCGTCCTTCAGCCATTCGTTGATCTTCGTATCGATCTGCGCCTGGATGCCGGACTTGTCGGAATCGGACAGATTTTTAAGCACTTCCTCATAGCTGTCGATGCAGATGATGCTCACGACCGGGCGCGTGCGCTCATACTCGGCGCGCAGCTTCTTATAATCAGTCGTGTCCACCCAGAACAGCGTGATGAGAAGGCCCCTGCCGCGCGCGTTTTCATATTTCGAACGGACAAGATTGCCGTATACCGCGTACGTCCTTTCCCTGACTGTAACGTCATACGGGCACAGGCTCTTCCCTTCCATGACCCAGCGCGTGTCGAACCCTGGCACAACGTCGGAAATATGCACCTCAAAAACGTGCTCGTGCGAGCCGGTGATGGAGAAGAAGTGGTCATTGCACCAGATGATATTGCCTGTCTCCACGTTGACGACAACCATCGGCAGCGGAAAGTTGACGATCGAATCCTTCGCCGCAGTATCGACGTTCAGGGTCAGGCTCTCGACGTATTTCATGATCTCCCGCCTGCGGATGCTGAGCGCCCTGCGGTAGAAAAGGTACATCGCCAGCACGATCAGCAGCTCGAACACCGCCGCCTTCCACGAGTAAAGGAAGCTCAGGCACGCGAACACGAGCAGCGCAAAAAACTGCAGCCGGACGCCAGGCTCCATCAGACGGAACAGCTTTTTGTCCATATTGCCATTCTCCTTTCCCGGCCGGCACGCAGGCACGCAGACAGCGTCCGCACGGGCACCGCGCGGACCTGTCACACAATTTATTTCATATTATACCAATTTTCCGTCTTAAAAACACGGGCAGAGTAAAGAAATGCCGCGTTCGTATCCTGGAAATTACAGCCCACCCT
>CAKTWY010000235.1 GCA_934630445.1 uncultured Eubacteriales bacterium | reverse complement strand
GCCCCGCGCCGAGCGCGGCGAGCGCCGCCGCACCCAGCGCCGTCGTTTCGGACACGGCCGGCACCTCGACCGGGATGCCCAGCAGGTCCGCCTGCAGCTGCATAAAAAAGGCGTTTTGTACCATGCCGCCGTCGACGCGCATGCACTCCACCTCCGCGCCGTATGCCCGGCGCATGACGGCGAGGTTTTCGCACACCTGGCACGCGATGCCCTCGAACGCCGCGCGCACGATATGCCCGCGTTCCGTCGCGCCCGTGATGCCGATGATCAGCCCGCGCGCGGAAGAGTCCCAGTGCGGCGCGGCCAGCCCCACGAACGCGGGCACGAAGACTACGCCGCCCGTGCTCCCCGCCTCCCGCGCCAGGGCCTCGGACTGGGCGTAATCGGACAGGATGCCGAGCTTGTCGCGCATCCATTTCAGCGCCGCCCCCGCGATATAGATGCCCGCGTCAAGGGCATAGGTCAGCGCGCCGTCAAGCCCCCACGCCACTGTGGAGACAAGCCCCTCGCAGGCGCGCGCGGGCGAAGCGCCTGTGTTCATCAGCATGAAGCAGCCCGTGCCGTACGTCGTTTTGATCCCGCCCGGGGCGAGACAGCCCTGCCCGAACAGCGCCGCCTGCTGGTCCACCGCCGCACCCGTGATCGGCGCGCAGATACCGCAGAGCATGTCCGGCTGCGTCATGCCGAAAACGCAGGCGCTGTCGCAAATCTCCGGCAGCGCCGCCACCGGCACGCCGAACAGCGCGCACAGCTCCGGATCCCAGGCGCGCTGCTTCAGGTTTAAGAGCATGGTGCGCGACGCGGTCGAAAACTCTGTTTTATGCACCGCTCCGCCCGTCAGCTTCCAGATCAGCCACGCGTCCGTCGTTCCCGCGAGGATGTTCCCCGCCTGCGCCCCGGCGCGCGCGCCCTCCACGTTCGCGAAGATCCAGCCCAGCTTGGAAGCGCTGAAGTATGCGTCCGGCACGAGGTTGGTCACCTCGCGGATGCGCGCGTTCGCGCGCAGCGCCTCGCACTGGGCCGCTGTGCGCCGGTCCTGCCAGACGATCGCGGGCGATATGGGCCGGCCTGTGTCGCGCCGCCATGCGAGGCATGTCTCTCCCTGGTTGTCGAGCCCCACGCAGAGCACCTCTCCCGGCGCGGCGCCGCCCAGGCGCAGAGCGTCAGCCGTCGCGCTGCGCACAGATGCGAGCAGCTCCATCCCGTCCTGTTCGACGCGTTCCGGCCCGGGATAGACGCTGGTCACCGCGCAGTACCCACGGGAAACAAGCCTCAGCTGCAGGTCAAACAGCAGCGCCGTCGTACCGGTCGTGCCCTGGTCGATGGCGAGGATCCATTTCTTTTTCATCTGCACATGCCTCCCCCTGCGCCGCGCGGGAGAGCGGGCGCGTGATGATCGTGTGTACCAATATACAAAATTATAAATTTGCCTGCCGCCGGCGTAAAGGCGCTGTGCGCAATGTCATGGTGCAGTGCAAAACGCAGGGTGCGGCGCGGCGGAACGACGCTGAAAGGCCGGCTGCGCGTGCGCGCAGCCGGCCTTCTCCTTCGGATCGGTTCAAAGCTGATGCCATTGATCACGCGTCTTTGCGCGCATATACACCTGCAAAAGTCACACCGTCGCCTGCAAAGGGGTTCTCCCCCTCCTCTGCGACAGTGACAGTATCGCCGTCGTATGAAAAATGCAGCGTGAATCCGCCCTCCTCAAACTGTGCGGTGCCGGGCCTGGACAAATCAAGGCGCGCCGTGCGCGCCTCCACGCCGCCGACGCCCTGCCCGTTTGCCGCCGCGAGCGAGAATTCAATCGACGTCGTGTCGATCGCTCCGATGGTGAGTGTCGCCGCATCGTCCGCGCCGGCCTCGCCGCGCACAAAGGTGCCGTTCCAATCCAGCGGCGTGCCGAACACGGGGTCGAGCGAAAGGAGATAGATCGTGCCGTCGGGATAATATGTCTCGACCAGGCCGTCCGCCTTATGTACGATCAGCGACGGCTCGAGGGTGACCTCGCCGTCGGAGACGAGAAACTGATAAACACTTTCGTCGCCGAGCATCAGATTGTCGTCGTTCAGGTCGATCGGATGGTTGGAAAACGCGTCGCCGAGCGCCGCGCGGACAGCTTCGCGCGCCTCGTCGGCGCTCAAAGCATTTTTTTCCGGGGGCGTGGGCACATCGCTCGTGCCGGGCACGTCCTGCGGCGAGACGGCGCCGCTCGCGACGCACGCCGTCAGCACGGCAAGCGCCGCGAAAAGCCATATCAGACGAAATTTTTTCATAAATCGGCTCCTTTTCAGGAATCATACCAGACAGCAGCCACGCCCAGGCTGCATACTCCGGCGGGCATAATCTATCTTTTTGACGCGGCGAACGGGCAAAAGGTTTCCGCAAACGGGAGCCTTTTCCATAAAAAAGAAAAACAGCGGGAAAAAGCATTAGCACTCTAACGGTGAGAGTGCTAATGTTAACAAATGGGACATAATTTTGCCATAAATCCGAAACAATGCTGTCGTACAATATCCGCAGGGAACGTTTGTTCCCGCATGTTCCACCATGAAGGAGGATGAAACGTATGAATGCGCAGAAATTTACACAAAAATCCCTGGAAGCGATCCAGAACGCACAGGAGATCACCATAGAACATCAGAACATGCAGATGGACCAGGAGCACCTGCTGTACGCACTTCTGACGCAGGAGCAGGGTCTGACGGCGCAGCTCCTGACGAAGATGGGCGGCAATACCGAAGCCCTCACGCAGGAGGCACAGCGCGCGGTCGAGTCCTTTCCGCACGTGTCCGGCCCGGGCCGCGAGCCGGGCAAGATCTACGTCACGAACGAAGTTGACGCCGCGCTGCAGGAGGCGGAAAAGACCGCCGACGGCATGAAGGACGAATACGTCTCTGTCGAGCACCTTCTCCTCGCGCTGATCGCCAAGCCAAACCGCCGCGTGGGCGAGCTGCTTGCTACCTTCGGCGTGACGAAGGACAAAGTGCTCAAAACGCTTGTCTCCGTGCGCGGCAGCGCCCGCGTCACGAGCGACGCGCCGGAGCAGACCTACGACGCGCTGAAAAAATACGGCACGGACCTTGTCGAGCGCGCGCGCAATAAAAACATGGACCCCGTCATCGGCCGCGACGACGAGATCCGCAACGTCGTGCGCATCCTCTCGCGCAAGACGAAAAACAACCCCGTCCTCATCGGCGAGCCGGGCGTGGGCAAGACGGCCATCGCCGAGGGTCTCGCGCAGCGTATCGTCAAGGGCGACG
>CAKTWY010000234.1 GCA_934630445.1 uncultured Eubacteriales bacterium | reverse complement strand
CGCCCGGCGCTTTGCGCCGAACGCCCACGCTTCGCTGCGCATATGTCTTCCTGCACACACGGCTCGGACGCTGTATGTAGTCACGCCTCGCACGCCGCGCGGCCGGGTCGATAACGCTGCGTGTCGCGATGTCGGATAGGCGCTTTACCCCATCTGCCACAGTGCTTCGCGCCCACTCGTCGAGAAGATCGTGGCGCGTCGCCCGCATGGGCTTCCTTCAACTTAGTCACGCCTCCCGACGCGCCGCAGCCGGTCGGTATTCCCTGCGTCTCAGCATGTGCGCCCGGCACTGCGTGCCGAACACCCACGCTTCGCTGCGGGAGATACCTTCCTGCACACACGGCTCGGCGCTCTGCCCTGCTGTTTTGCCGCGCCCCACGTGTCCAGAATCAAAAACAGGGCGCTGCATCTTGTGATGCAGCGCCCCATTAACACTGTATTTATTTCCCGACGGTGAAAGGCGCCTGATGTGTCTCGAGCCTGTGCTTGTATAAAAATTCCGACACCACATCTGCACAGCGGCGCAGCGTTTCCACCTGTTCTTTGTTCCAGTAGCGCTGCGTCTGACATTCGTCCAGCCCGATAAAGCCATATACGCGCCCGGCGTTTGTAAGCGTGCACTGCAGCACCGATTGAATGCCCTGCGAAGCAAAGACCGCCTGCTGCGTTTCCGGCAGGCGCGACAGGTCGCGGCAGTAGAAAAGGCCGTCCTCTCCGAAATTGCCGAAGTAATGATCATATCCGTCATACGGCATGAGCTGCAGCTGCGCCTGTTCGCTGCCAATACCCTCTTTGCACCATTCAAAGGTGTTGCTGAACGTTTTGCCGTCCTGCGAAATTTCAAAAATATATGTCCGGCTCACATCGTATTTGCGCCCGATGATTTCAAGCGTCAGCCGGATGCTCTCCTCGCAGTTTTCCGACCGGTGAAGGAGGTCGAACACCTGCAGCGCGAATAGCGTGCCCGCCGAAGCGGTACCGGGCGCCTCATCCGCAGCTTCCTCACGCGTATGGGCGGCAGGCGCCGCTTCGCCCGAAACGGCCTCCGCTTCGCGCGCAAACGGCGCTCCGCTGTCCAGATACATCGCCGCCTGGTTTTTGCCCAGCTCCTTGGCGTGATAAAGCGCGCTGTCCGCGCACCGGTACAGGTGGGAGAAGAGCCTGCCGTCGGCCGGGAACATCGCCACTCCCACGCTGCAGGAGATCGCGCGCGGTCCGGCGAACAGACGCGCCGCCGCCTCAATGGCGGCCTTCGCGCAGTCCATGGCCTTGGATGACGAACCGACATTTTCCAGAAATACCATGAACTCATCCCCGCCCAGACGCGAGACGATATCGCCCGCGCGGAAGCACTTGAGCAGCGCCGAGGAGAACTCCGCCAGCACCGCGTCGCCGAACAGATGGCCGTTCAGGTCGTTGATGCGCTTAAAATCATCCAGATCGATCATCAAAACCGCGTGAATGCCGTCCGGTGAGCGCATGAGCCGCTCTTCAATCAGCGCGCGCGCCGCGCTGCGGTGATAGAGACCGGTCAGGCCGTCTCTCTCCGCTCGGCGGCGGAGCTTCTGCTCCTGCTGCTTTTCCAGGTCGATGTTCCTGAGAAGGCCGATATACCGCTCATCCGTACCCTCTCCATGCTGCAGCGCGGCACGCGCGAGATACCAGGCGTACCGCTCGCCCTGCACAAGGAAGCGCACCTCGATCTGAAAGTCGCGCTCGCCTGCACCCGTATGCACCAGGCATTCAAAGCGCTCCGCGTCGTCCGGGTGCATGTGGAATGTCCGCTCCAGCGTCTCGCGGTCAAACACGCGGATCTTTTTCGGCGGCGGACCGAACGCCTTTTCCCAGTTCGGAGAGACCGTCAGCTCCCGCGTGCGGCGGTTGAATTCAAAGATGATCTCATCGGTATGTTCCATGATGATCCTGTGCCGCTCGAGGCTGACCTCCAGCATCCGGGTCGTCTCGCGCAGCTCAGTGATGTCCGTCAGGATGCAGCAGAAAAACGCGCGCCCGTCCGCAGTGTGCATCAGCCGCCCCTTGTCCATCACCCACAAAAGGCTGCCATCGCGGCAGGTGATGCGGTATTCGATGCGCTTTACGTCCGAGCGGGAGTGTGCGAGCTGCCGCGATACTTCCGCAAGGCAGGCATCAACATCGGGCTGGTAGATCATCCGCTGCAGGCTCATATTGAAATTCGTGCGCAGCTCCTCGCGCGAGTAGCCCGTCATCTCCAGGAAGCTGTCGCTCGTATAAAGCAGCGTCAGCGCCTCGTCGTAAAGGCAGCAGAACACCGCTCCGGGAACCGTGTCGATCAGCGTCTGTGCATCGAGCGTTACGCCCCCCACACAGAAAAGCGCATCATCTTCAGGCGTTGTATGAGTGACTGAATCGGCCATAAATGTACGCCCCCTGACATCAACTAGAGTGAGTTAAGGATGAATTAAGGATATCATAACAAGCGAAAAAAAGCAATCGAATCCCGTCGCCTTCCGTGTGCAGCCGGGCCTTCCAAAACCGCCGTTTTCCGCAGGGGGATTATACCGACAGCGTCGCCGCAGCCCGGTCAAGGAAGACAATTCCGTCGAGATGGTCCAGCTCATGGCAGAAGCATTTTGCCATTTCGCCCTCGCCCTTGAGGAGCAGCCGCCGCCCGCGCGCGTCGACCGCCTCGATCAGCACGCTTTTCGGCCGCGTGGTTTTTGCAAACTGGCCGGGGAAGCTCAGACACCCCTCGACACACTCCTGCCTGCCGCGTGCGCGCACGATGCGCGGGTTGATCAGGCACAGCATTCCGTGCCCGCGCCGCACGACCACGACCCGCAGCGGCACGCCGATCTGGCACGCCGCGATTGCCGCGCCGTTTGGAGCGGCGCGAAGGGTGTCCTCCATATCGCGCACGAGCGCGCGTACATGCGCGTCGATCGCCGTGATCTCGCGCGAGGGCTTTCGCAGAATCTCATCGCCGCCAGGGCGGATCGCACGCACGGCCATCTGTCGCATCCTCCTGCTTTTCCGCGCGCGCCCGCGGCGCTGCGCATGAATCCGGTTGCTGATATGCCTTTTTCCGGGCATTTGCCATGCATTCAGGATATCGCTATAATCGGTGCCTGTCAAGCGAATGGAAATAAATTGTTTACAAAGGTTTTGCTTGACGGATGACGGCGCATGGACGGATAATACTGAATAAGAGCGCCGAGCAGCGACGCAGGGAATAAGAAGCGCTGAACCCTGTGCGCAGGAAGATAACAACGCAGCGAAGCGTGGACGCGCGGCACGCAGTGCC
>CAKTWY010000233.1 GCA_934630445.1 uncultured Eubacteriales bacterium | reverse complement strand
CGTGTTTGCGGAGGAGAGGCGGAGCTATAGGAGCCTGTATAGGCGACGCGTAGCGACGACCTCGACGAGTGGGCAAGCAAAGCGACGAAGAATCCCGTCCGCAGGAGGATATATTCCGGCTGACGGCCGGGAATGCGCATGAGCAAATGGAGCCCGCCGCTCTACGGCCGGGATCCTCGCGTGCCCCGACCGAGTTTCCTGTCCTACGGACGGGATCCTTCGCTTCGCTCAGGATGACAGCGTTTTCCCTGTCATTCTGAGGAGTGTAACGACGAAGAATCCCGCCCGCAGGAGCACATGCTCCGAACGCCGGGCGTGCGCTCCGGACGCTCATCCCTGCCGCAGACGATCTTTCAAAGGAGAAACATACATGATGGAACTGAAAATAAAACGCATTCCGGACGCGGCCGGCCGCGTGCCGCCCATGCCGCAATATGCCACGCCGGGCGCCGCGGCAATGGACCTGACGGCCTTCATCAGCCAGCCGTGCACGCTGGAGAGCGGCGCGCGCGCGCTGATCCCCACGGGCATCGCCATCGCCCTGCCGGACGCGGCGCATGCGGCGTTCGTCTTCGCCCGCAGCGGCCTTGCCGTGCGCGGCGGGATCGCGCTTTCAAACGGCGTGGGCGTGATCGACTCCGATTACCGGGGAGAGATCAAGGTGGGGCTTGTAAACCTCGGCAGCGCGCCGTATACGATCAACCCCGGCGACAGGATCGCGCAGCTGTGCGTGATGCCGGTCGTGCAGCCCGCGCTTGTTGAGACGGATGATCTCGATCAGACTGCGCGCGGCGCGGGCGGCTTTGGCTCGACCGGCAGATGAGCCGGGCATATGACACATTCCGGGAGGGATCGGTATGAAAACGAAAAACGGCTTTGTTCTGGTGCTCTTTCTTCTCGCCGGCGGCGTGGTCGGCGGCCTGATCGCGGAGCTGACGCACGGCATCCGCTGGCTTTCATGGCTTTCGTACGGAGGGAGCTTCGGCATCGCGACCGGGCAGCCGCTGCTGCTCGACCTGTCGTTTTTTAAGCTCACGTTCGGCTGCACGATCACGCTGAACATCGCCATCGTCATCGGCCTTGTCGGCGCGGTGCTGGCCTATTCCAAGCTGAAATAAGACTTTGAAACAAAAGGATTTGTAACCATGGAAATCATCCTCGCTTCCAATTCTCCGAGGAGGCGCGAGCTCCTCACCATGATGGGGCTGCGGTATACCGCGGCGGCGACGGACTGCGACGAGTCGCATCCCGCGGGCCTGGAACCGGCCGGGATCGTGATGGAACTTGCCGCGCGCAAGGCGCATGCCGCCCGCGGCGGAGCGGACACGCTCGTCATCGCCGCGGACACGCTCGTGCTGCTGGACGGCGTGCTGCTCGGCAAGCCAAAGGACGACGCCGAGGCCCTTTCCATGCTCGGGCGGCTCAACGGCCGCGTGCACGAGGTCTTTACCGGCGTGTGCGTGCGCCTGGGCACGCGGGAAGAGCGCTTTTTTGAGCGCACGGCCGTACGCTTTGCCGCGAACCCGGAGCAGACGCTCAGGGCCTATGTCGCCACGGGCGAGCCGCGCGACAAGGCCGGCGCTTATGGCATCCAGGGGCCGGGGGCAGTGCTCGTCGCGGCGATCGAAGGCGATTTTTACAATGTGATGGGGCTGCCGGTGTGCGCGCTCGCCGCGTGCCTGCGGCGCTTCGGCGTTTGCGTACTGTGATGCGGCAATTGAGGAGGCGGTGGACCTGCGCGACTTTCTTCATTCCAAATTTTTTATTGTCCTTGTCGTCGCCTGCCTTGTTTCGGCGGTGATGCTGGGCGTTTCGCTCTTTTCCCCGCGCGGGAATTCGCCCGCGTCGGATGTGATCAGCACGATCCTTTCGCCGATCCAGGGGCTCATGACCGCGGCGGCCAACCATCTGGACAGCTTTATCGGCTATTTTACCGAGGTCGACGCGCTGCGCGCGGAGAACGCAAAACTGAAAGAGCAGATCTTCGCCATGGAGCAGAGCGTGCGCGACGCGCAGATCGAGCACAATGAGAACGTCCGTCTGCGCGAGATGCTCGATCTGAAGCAGCGCAACCGCAGCTTCACTTTTGAAATGGCCGAGGTGGTCGGCGCGGGCGCCGGCGACTGGGAGACGATCCTCACCATCGACAAGGGCAGCCTGTCCGGCATTGAGAAGAACAACTGCGTCATCACGAGCGCGGGCATGGTCGGCTTTGTCTCGTCCGTCGGGCCGAATTCGGCGGAGATCACGACAGTCACCGACGTGTCGATGCAGGCAGGCGCGCTGCTGACGCGCTCGCGTGAGGCGGCGGTGGCGGAGGGCGATTTTGAGCTGATGAAGGACGGGGTGCTCAAGCTCTCATATCTCAAAAAGGACTGCGACATCGTCGTCGGCGATACGGTTGAGACGTCGGGCCTGGGCGGGATCTATCCGAAGGGCATCCTCATCGGCACGGTGATCGATATCAAGCCAGAGACGAACGGCATTTCCAATTACGCCGTCATTGAACCGGCCGCGGAGCTGGGAGACCTCACGACGGTGTTCATCGTCAAGGATTTCGAGATCACGGAGTAAGTTCCAGCGCCGAGCCGTGTGTGCAGGGAGGTATCTCCCGAAGCGAGCTGTGGCAGGAAGAGCGCGCAGCGCTCGTACTGGCATAGCGAGACGGAGGGAATACCGACCGGCCGCACACACGAGCGAGGCGTGAGGAGCCAGCGTTTGAGCGGTATTTGCCACTCTACGCCCGGGATCCTCGCGTGCCCCGGAGGGGGCAAAACTGTGACTGCCGCCGGTGGCGGGAGAAAGGAACAGTTTTGCGGAGGAGGAACAGAGTTGAAGGAAGCCCTTTTGCGGAGGAGAAGCGGAGCTATAGGAGCCCGTATAGGCGACGCGTAGCGACGACTTCGACGAGTGGGCAAGCAAAGCGACGAAGAATCCCGTCCGTGGGAGCACGCGCTCCGACAAACAGAGGGATGTAAACAAAGCCAATCGTCCTACGGCCGGGATCCTTCGCTCCGCTCAGGATGACACCCCTTTTCCTGTCATTCTGGGGCAAATACGCGACCGCCGCCGGGGGCGGAAACAGGGAGCGGCTTTGCGGAGGAGAGAAGGAGCGGAAGGAAGCCCGTCAGGGCGACGCGTCGCGACCATCTCGACGAGTGGGCAAGTCGCTCCGCTCAGGATGGCAGGGTAACTGTCATTCTGAGGAGCAAAGCGACGAAGAATCCCGTCCGTGGGAGCACGCGCTCCGACAAACAGAGGGATGTAAACAAAGCCAATCGTCC
>CAKTWY010000232.1 GCA_934630445.1 uncultured Eubacteriales bacterium | reverse complement strand
GCGCATCGCCTCGGAGAGGCGATATGCGCGTGGTATAATAACCGCTTTGCGGTTATTATACCACACACAGGACAAAACAGAAAGACGGCCGGAAAGCGTTTTGACGATAAAAAGCGCCGGGAACAGCTGTGCTGCGCCCGGCGCTGGAGAGGCCATATGCAGTTTTTTTGCCTGACCTGGAGGGAAAGCCTTCTCGTTTATGTCGCTTTACTGGAAAGATCAAATTTTTATTTCGCCTGCGCACGTGCAGGAACATCCGTTTTGATCTCGCCGGCGGCCTTGAGCGCAAATTTAGAAACAGCCGGGCCGATCAGTTCATAGATAAAGGTGCCGCAGAGGATAACTGCGCGGATCTTTGCCCCGTATGCGGGGAAGCTCTCCGTCGCAATCAGCGACAGGCCGATCGCGACGCCTGCCTGCGGCAGCAGCGTGGGGCCGAGGTATTTTTTGACAACGGAAGGAGACTTGGCGATAAACGCGCCGAGCATTGCGCCGAGCCATTTGCCGGCGACGCGCATCACGACGTATGTCACGCCGACAAGGCCGATGGTGGGAAGGACGCTCGCGTCAAGTTCCGCGCCGGAAATCACAAAAAAGAGCAGAAAAATAGGGGGCGTCACAAAATCCGCGATGCGGGGAATGGTGTTCTGAACTTTTGCGACGTTGATCAGCGTCGCGCCCATCGCCATGATGAGCAGCAGCGATGAAAGATTCAGAAGATTCGCCAGGCCAACGGCAAAGAAGATAAATCCGCAGACGATGATCAGGCGGTTCCCGTCCTTTTTGAAATATTTCATCGGGAACAGGAAGAGCAGGCCCAGGGCAAAACCAATGCCGAGCGCGCCGACAATCTCAATAATGGGGGTCAAGACCGTCACCAAAATCGATGTCGACTGCCCGCCGATCGCCTGCGCAGCTGCGGAAGCGATGCCGAACGCCATGAGCGCCACGGCGTCGTCGAGCGCGACGACAGTGAGGAGCGTATCGGTCAGCGGACCGCGCGCATTATATTGCCGCACGACCATGATCGTGGCGGCGGGAGCGGTCGCGGCCGCAATAGAGGACAGCACAAGCGAAAAATCCGCCGGATAGCCCAGCGCGATGAGCGACAGGAAGACGACGACGACCGCCATGACGGCCTCGAAGACGGCAATGATGACCGGGCCGCTGCCCACCTTCTTTAAGTAGGAGAGCTTAAACTCGCTACCGACGGCAAACGCGATGAAACCGAGCGCAACGTCGCTGATGATATCCAGGCTCGGCAGGAGCTCGGCGTGGAAAAGATTCAGAAAACACGGGCCGAACACGAGACCTGCGACGAGGTAGCCTGTTACGTTCGGCAGCTTGACGAGCTTTGCCAGGCGGCCGAAGGCGAGGCCGGTGAACAGCATGATGCCAAGGGTAAGAAGGTACTGCGTTTCCACTATCTCTGACCTCCAAGACCGTCGACAAAATCTACGGGAACGCCGAACATAATGCCGGTATTCGGCTTTGAAATGTCGCCTACAATTTTTTTCACAGCCGCCTTCAGGGTGGGCACCTGATCCTCCGGAAGTACGGTGAAAATGGTTTTGCTCTCTTCCCGCTGCTGATTGAACATCATCGAAAGAGAACCGAACATACTGAGGTCTTCATGCTGATACAGCATGCGCGCCATACCGGTGCTGTCGAGGATCGTCGCACCGCCGATGCCGCGCTCGGCAAACTCCGCCAGCAGGTCTTCGAGATATTCAACCTCATTGAGCACAATGATAACAAGCTGCAAAATAAGCCCTCCTTTGGTTAAGAATGAACTGCCATACCTAGTTATAGCACTGCGCGCATCGCTTGTCAAACGATTGCGCGATCGTGTAGAAAAGTATGGAAAAAACGTGCATTTATGCAGTAAATATCATATAAAGTTGGATGGTTTGCATGCGCCGCGCGGCGAAGGATCTGAAAGGCGGGCGTGTCCGGCAAATCATGCAGGCCCGTGCGGTACGGCGGTATGCGCAGGCCGCTTTTACGGCTCCTTCCGGGCGGCGGCACTGATCCGGCGCCACTCCCGGATGTAAAGCGTGATCCACAGCGTGGCGAGCGATGCAAAGGCGGCGAAAAGGAGCGCGACCAGAACACTGAAAACAGCGCTCCCGACAGCGGGAGAAAACAGCGCCTGCGGCAGGCCGCTGGCGGAAAGGGCAAGCACCGCGAGATAAGAGATGGCGGCGACGCGTATCCCCAGGCGGCATTTCATCATAGCCGGCGTACGCGGAACGGGTCCGCGCTGCGCGCTGCGCCGTTCGCGTTCCATGTCAAGGAAAATAAATCCGGCAAGGCGAATAAATACTATCGAAGCCGCAGTGAGTGAGAGAAAAAAATAAGCGGAATTAAAGAACCCGCCGAGCACACCGGCAATCAAAATCAAAAAAATTTTCAGCAGTGCCGCCTGGATTTGTCCGCGGCGGCGGATTGAGCCGAAGCGGCTGTCAAGCACACGGTAAATCGAGGAGTAAACGCCGCGATCTTTCAGGATGGCAAGCTGCTGTATGGGAATAAGCTGATCGAAGAGGAGCCATATTCGACGAGGAAGATCGCGGCGCGCGTCGAGAAACTCTGCCAGACAGGGGAAGAAAAGTGCATCCGCAATGAGCGCCTGCGTCTCTGCGCCGCTGATTAGTTTTTGCCACTTTGATGTATGTGCCCGCCGCTTTGGGTCAAGATACAGAAGGTCAAACTGTACCAGAAGTCGGGCGATACGCACGCGACGCTCCTGCTCGCGCATCAGCGCGCTGAGATATGTATTCGGCGCACTTTCGGATGGGGAGGAGAGTTGCGCTTTTGGCGGTTTTGGTGTAAAGCCGGGAATGAATCCCACTTCACGGCTGGCTTGGCGGTATACTTCTTTTTCTTCCGTTTGAGAAAAATCAAATGAGGGAACAGAGCGCGCGGCGGGGGGGTGCGCCGAACCTGGAGGAGGCGTTTGCGCGTCAGCTGTGGAGAAGTCAAAGGGAACGCGCGGCTGCTCGCCAGTCGTGGGCGGGGTCTGCGCGGCGGGGCTTTGCGCCGGGCCTGGAGGAGGCGTTTGCGCGTCAGCTGTGGAGAAGTCAAAGGGAACGCGCTGCTGCTGGCCGGCCGTGGGCGGGGTCTGCGCGGCGGGGCTTTGCGCCGGGCCTGGAGGAGGCGTTTGCGCGTCAGCTGTGGAGAAGTCAAAGGGAACGCGCTGCTGCTGGCCGGCCGTGGGCGGGGTCTGCGCGGCGGGGCTTTGCGCCGGGCCTGGAGGAGGCGTTTGCGCGTCAGCTGTGGAGAAGTCAA
>CAKTWY010000231.1 GCA_934630445.1 uncultured Eubacteriales bacterium | reverse complement strand
GTTCCAGCTGATGCTGTACTTCTCTGCTCTTCACAGCGTCCATCACGCATTCAAACACCGAATTCTGCACGCGCTGACCATAATTCAGACAGATCTTGGCCACCTTTCGAAGGCGCTTTTTGCCCGCGGGCGTTTCGGTGCTGACGTCATAAGTGATCAGAACCAGCAAAGCAATCACCTACTTCCACAAAAACGGGGGATACGCATCCATATCGCCGCGCAGATAGCGCGCCAGGAGGAGTGCCTGCGCATGCGGCACCAGCCCCCACGGAATCTTTTCCTCTAAAAACGGATGGCGGATCACCTCCTGCTTTTTCTCCTGCCACGCAGTGAGCACCCCCCTTCGCGTATCCTCATCCATGATAACGGCGCCGCTCTCCTTTTCTTCAAACCCGTCCGGTGCCACCATCTTCCTGTTGATCAGTGTGAGCACAAGCCGGTCTGCCATAACTGCGCGCAGTTCTTCCATCAAATCAAGCGCGAGAGAGGCGCGGCCCGGTCTGTCACGATGCAGAAAGCCGACGTACGCGTCCAGTCCGGCCGCTTCCAGCGCTGCAGCAACATCATGTGCCAGAAGCGTATACACAAAGGAAAGCAGCGCATTGACCCGGTCGAGCGGCGGACGGCGGTTTCGCCCTTCAAAACGAAAATCGCTTTTCTGCTGCAGAATCATGTCGTCCAGCACGCCGAAATACTGCGCCGCCGCTACGCCCTCGATCCCACGTAGCGTTTCCAGAGACTGTGCCGCAGCCGCCTCCCTGGCGGCCGCGGCAAGATTCACGCTCACCGTTTTGAAGCGCGCCTGATCAAGGCGCGGCGCATGGTCTCGCAACGCGCGCTCGACGACCCAGCGCGCATTATAAAGCTTCGCCGCCACGAAAAAGCGCGCGATCAGCGCGCTTTCCCGCTCGTCATCGGAGCGGCGGTACTGCTCCTTTCGCAGCGTGACATTTCCATGCTCCTCCCCTGTAACCCGCGCCAGAAAGCGCCCGTTCGCCGTCAAAAAACTCATGGCGATCCCACGTTTGGCGCACGCGCCCATCAGCGCAGGGCTCGCCCCGGTATAGCCGAACGCAACGACGCCTTGCAGATTGTGCAGCGGCACGCGCCGCGCTTCGCTCCCTTCCCTCAGCGCAACGATATTTTCACCGTCCAGCGACAGGTAAATGTCGGGCGAGGTGATATACAGCGTGTTTTTCAGGATCCGCACGGCGTGTCCTCCTCCCATAGGCGAGCATGGATATAACCATCCGCCGAACGCCCCTTTCCGAGGCGCGGCAGGCAGCATGTTTTGAGCGAACAGGCATTGCAGCTTTTTGTCGGCTTGACGCGCGGCGTGTGGCGCCGCTCATAATATGCATGCATCTGAGAAAGCATTTGACGCACTTCTCCACGCAGCTCCTGCGTCAGTTCGACGCGTTCACGCCGCCTCGTCTCGCCGTAATAAAGACACGCCTGCTCGATCGTGCACACCAGCATCTCCTCCAGACACATCGCCTGCAGACACAACTGCAGACGGTCCGCATCGCTGGCCTTTGGCGCGCCGCGCTTATATTCTACCGGCATCGGCAAATATTGCCCATCACGCCCGTGAATGGGAACGCCGCCGTCGTCTCGCCGGAACTCGACGATATCGCATTGCCCGCTCACGCCGAGCATATACGACACGACCGGCATGCCGCGCGAGACGAGGAGATCTCCGCGCTTCTGCGTAAAAGCGTCGTCATGCGCACGCTCGTGCAGGATTGCGCCCTCAATGGTGCGCAGGTTCTCCTGCCACTGGCCCTCGATATGAATCAGCGCCCATTGCCGCGGACAAAAGGAAAAATGCTGAATACCGGAGAGCTGCAGAAGATCGTTGTCATCATAAGTCTTCATATTTCCGAATCATCGGCAAGCCGCAAAAGTGCCTGCCGCTTTGCCACATGTTCGCAATATTCTTTTACACTTTGACGCCGTTTCAGCTGATGCCTCACATGGATGGTATACATTTCCGCCACCTCCCGTTTTGTTAAATTATACTATATTTTTATGTTTTTCACAATATTTTTTATATATTTCGTTTTTTCTTATTTTTCTAAAAACTCGTGCGCAACAATATATTGTATATCTATTGATTTTCAATCTATATATGGTATAATATATAAAACAATCCAGTAAGAGCACTATCTGTCGGCCGTCTCAGCGCTACGCACAGATGGCGCTACACATATTACACAACAGACAGGAGATATTATTATGCTGAACCTGACCGTCACCCGTGCGCAGCTGGCGCAGTCCGAAATCGACGCCTATATCCGCCATATTGGCGAAAAGTACCCGAACCGCAAGCTCGACACGCTCGAAATTCATGTTGACGGCGACTATGTCGATCTGAAATACGAATTTGTTCCCGCAAATTTTGACCGCATCCGGCGTATCACCGGCTACCTTGTCGGCACGCTCGACCGCTTTAACGACGCAAAAGCTGCCGAAGTGCGCGACCGCGTCAAGCACAGTCTCGCCTGAACAGCGCGGATCATTGAATCCTCTCCTCCCAATGGAACTGGGAGGAGAGGATTTTTACTGTCTGCAGCAATACACCTGCTCGACCAAGCTGCATCTATGCAGAAACTCGCTTTCTACCGTGCTGCAGCCATAGCGGACGGCACTATGCTTCAGCCGGCCCATCGTGTGCTGATAAAGCGCCAGAAAAGCATCATTATTCGTTTTATGCAGCAGCCCGTCCAGGCAGAGGCCTCTACGCAGAACGAGCTGACCTCTATCTGCAAATTCTCTTTTTCGCTGCTGCGCTTCAATTTATACTTCTGTATATAAATCAAAGCTCTCCCCCCTTCAACACTTTAAAAACTGACGCCGGGCTGTCCTCACAAACGTTTATAGCCGCTTCGCCGAAATTTCGCAGAAGGATATTATCCGTTTTTTTCTTTATGTCGAGATAATATCATATATATTCAAAATTATCAATTATTTTCTTACCATTTTATTGAAATATTTTATGCAATAATATTTTTCTTGAAATTTAAAGAAAACCGTATATAATACAGAAGTCAGGTTTTACCTGTGGATTGAAATAATAATATGGTCAGATGTTGGTAGCAACAAACAATACCGGAGGGCTCCGAGAGATATCTCTCGGAGCCCTCCGGTATTTTCCGGCACAACATCCATCGCTTTGGCAAAAGTCATGCTTCTAACAGAATATGTTCTGGTGGTATAATAATCTCAAAATGAACGCGAGCGTTCATTTTGTACGCGTGAGCAGGCTGCCGCCGAGCGCGGCGGCTCAGAGTAAGCG
>CAKTWY010000230.1 GCA_934630445.1 uncultured Eubacteriales bacterium | reverse complement strand
CATCACGGTCAGCCGTGCCGGGGCGGAGCAGGCGTTTACCGTCACACGCGCCGCGATCGGCATCCCCAACACCAGCCACGAGAATTTCGGCGACGGCGTTGAGTACCTGAAGTTCAACCGCTTCACAGGACTTGAGACGTTTATCGACTTTGTCCACTACTATACCGACATGCCGAAAAACGGCTCGACCGTTCTCATCATGGATCTGCGCGACAACCCGGGCGGCGATGTGGCGCTCGCGTTCAACATCCTCAATCGCCTGATCCCGGATAAGGACGTGACGTATATCGGCGTGCAGACAAACCAGGGCATCAGCGCTGAAAAGTCCGACGGCATCGGCATTGCCCTGAACAAAATCCTCATTCTTGTCAATGAAAACAGCGCCTCCGCCGCGGAGATCATTGCCGGCTCGCTCTCCGAGCTGGGCTATGCCGAGCTCATTGGCACGACGACCTACGGCAAGGGCAAGGGGCAGGTGCACGCGCAGTTCGGCGACGGCTCCTATGCTGTCGTCACCTCGCAGAAATATCTGCTCCCCACCATGAAGGAGTATGACGATATCGGCCTTACACCGCAGCACGAAGTACATAACGTCGTCGCGCCTTACCCGATGCCGGAGATGGAGGCGCTCAATCTTCAGAAATGTCTGTATCCGACCAATTATTCAACTGAGATGCTGGCCGTACAGCAGCGCCTGGTCCTGCTCGGTTACATGGACGGGCCGGTCTACGGCAGCTATGACGACGCCACACAGGCGGCCCTCACGCGTTTTCAGCATGCGCATGGGCTGGGCGATCCCGGCTATGTGACGCAGGGAACGCTTCTCGCGCTGGATGCGGAGACCGTCAAGCTCTCAAAGACACAGGTGCTGGTGGATGAACAGCTCAGCTATGCGCTTGAACTTGCGCGCAAGTACGCCGCCGAGCCGGCCAAATATACCACGGATGAGTTCGGTAATTTTACAAATATTAAGTAGCAGTTGATGCTGGGTGCTTTGCGGCTGCACAGGGCGGCAAATGCCGTGCCGTGCAGCCGTTAAGCACAGTTTTTGTTTCAGGTGGGCGCAGTTGGACGCCCTGCGGCTCGTTTCCGCCCGTTTGTATGGAAAATTCAGGTGATCATCAGGAGTGAGTATATGAAACCCCTTCCGTTCCGGATGCCGTGCGTGCTGAGCTGCGCGCCCAGAATGCCGGCGCCGGTACATCCGCTGCAATGGGCGGCGGACAATCATGAAGAGTTCGTCGCTGTTCTCTCGCACAATATCGAATGCGGCGCTGCGGCGGTGTGCGCGCCGACGATGTATGCCAACCCTGCCCGGCTCGAGGCGCACCGCGCCGAAGAGGACTACCACCGCATCAATTGCGCGCTGATGGCTGTGGCAGTGGAGGGCGCGATGGAGCGCGTTCCGGCCGGAGCTGCACTTGGCGCGACGGAGCTCTGTCAGGCGCCCGACGGGGAGGCGACGATCGAAGATATGATCGCGGCCTACCGCCGCCAGATCCGCGTGCTCGCCGAGTGCGGCGCGGCGTTTCTTGTTGCACAGGATATGACGTCGCTGACGGAGCTGCGCGCCGCGCTCATCGCTGCGCAGGAGTCATCATCCCTCCCCGTCATCGCGCAGCTGCGCGTCGATGATGAAGGTGTGACGCCTTACGGTACGGAGCTTCTTGCAGCCGCGGTGACGGCGCAGAGCATGGGCGCGGCCGCCATCGGCATTGACGCGCGCGGATGCTTTTCCGCGCTCGGGCAGATCCTGCGGGATACAGCGCCGTATCTTTCCGTGCCGGTCATGGCTGTCGTTCCGCCGGAAGCGGACGAGGCGGAGCTTCGTGCGCTGCCCGGCGTATCGATCTTTACCGGCATCAAATCGAAGCAGACGCCGGCGCTTCTGGAGCTGCTGGAACGCTCGGGCGGCTTTGAAGCGCTGCCGGCGCTCGACAGACATGTTGACGGAACGCTCATCCTCGCGGCCGATTCCAGAAGCGCGCATTTTATCGATGCTGAAGTGGATATCACGACTGACATCGAGTGCACGCCCGATCTCGACGAAGAGATTCTGGCGGCCGAGGACGATTCCTGGGGCGCGATGCGCCTGCATATCGATAATGAGGACGATCTGGCCGCGTTCATGGAGCATCAGTATCTGATCCGCAGGCCGCTGTGCCTGTGCTCCGACGACCCGGAGTTGTTTGAGCGCGCGGTGCGCGCTTTCGACGGGCGTGCGATCTACGATGGAACGTGTGAGCTGACCGAGCGCCACGTTGCGCAGATGGCTGCTGCATATGGGCTGATCCGCCTGTAAAGATGCGGCAACGCTGATGCATCAGCCCGTGTGGGCCGAACGATCAGCCGCCGCAGGCGATTCGCGCGCCGGGAGCGCCGCCTGCGGCGGTTTTTCACAGGAAAGCGGATAAGGGGGAGAAGCATGAAATTCATATCGTGGAATGTAAACGGCATCCGTGCCTGCATGGGGAAGGGGTTTGAATCTTTTTTTCGTGCGGCAGATGCCGATTTTTTCTGCATTCAGGAGACGAAGATGCAGCCCGGACAGGCGGATTACTCCGCTCTCGGCGCGCATCAGTACTGGAACGCGGCGGAGAAAAAGGGCTACAGCGGTACCGCCGTCTTCTGCCGGGAAGCGCCCGTGGACGTACGCCTGGGGATCGGCATGCCCGAGCATGACGCGGAGGGGCGCGTCATCACTGTTGAGACTGAAGCGTTTTATCTGGTAAACGTCTATACCCCGAATGCACAGCGCGGCCTTGCGCGCCTGGATTACCGCATGGCGTGGGAGGACGCGTTTCGCGCGTACCTGCGCTCGCTCGATCGGGTCAAGCCAGTCGTTGTCTGCGGCGATATGAACGTTGCCCACAGCGAAATCGATTTGAAAAATCCGAAGAGCAACATCGGCAACGCCGGCTTTTCAAATGAGGAACGCGCAAAGTTCGGCGCGCTGTTGGACGCCGGTTTTGTCGACACGTTCCGCGCCCTCTACCCGGAGCGGACGGGGGCGTATACCTGGTGGTCGTATATGTACCACGCGCGGGAAAATAACGCCGGATGGCGTATCGACTACTTTCTTGTGTCCGAGCGCCTGCGCGAGAAGGTGCGCGACAGCGTCATTCGTGCTGAGATCATGGGAAGCGACCACTGTCCGGTGGAGCTCGATCTCGCGCTTTGACCGGCGGGGTGTTCAAAAAAGGGAGTTTGTGGTATAATAATCTCAAAATGAACGCTCGCGTTCATTTTGTATACGGGAGCAGGCTGCCGCCGATTGCGGCGGCTCAGAGTATGCAACCGGAAAATGAATTCCCGGTTGCATGATGGATTCAGTGCCT
>CAKTWY010000229.1 GCA_934630445.1 uncultured Eubacteriales bacterium | reverse complement strand
CGGTCGGCGGCGTGATCGAATGCGCGGTCACGGGCCTTCCGGCCGGTGTGGGCGATCCGTTTTTTGATTCGGTCGAGAGCGTCTTTTCCCACATCCTCTTTTCCGTTCCGGCGGTCAAGGGCGTGGAATTCGGCGCGGGCTTCGGTATCGCGCAGATGTTCGGCTCGCAGGCGAACGACGCCTTTTACTATGACGAAAATGGCGGCGTGCGCACACGTACGAACTACAACGGCGGCGTGCTCGGCGGGATCACGACCGGCATGCCCGTCGTTTTCCGCGCCGCGCTCAAGCCCACGCCTTCGATCGCGAAGGAGCAGGACACAATCGACTTGGCGCGCCGTGAAAATGTGAAGCTCACCGTGCGCGGCCGCCATGACCCGTGCATCGTGCCGCGCGCTGTGCCAGTGATCGAGGCCGCCGCCGCCATTGCCGCGCTCGATATTCTGATGGGAAGGCAGGAGCAGACACATGCCTGATTTGACCGACTATCGCAGGACGATCGACGAGCTCGACCGCTCGCTCGTCGCGCTGTTTGAAAAGCGCATGGATACAGCGCGCGCTGTCGCCGCTTATAAAAAAGAGCACGATCTGCCCGTGCTGCAGGAAGGGCGCGAGCGCGAGGTCATCAGCCGTGCGCTCGCGCAGCTGAAGGACCCCGCCTATGCGCCGTATTTGCGCCGCTTCATGCAGCACATGATGGATCTGAGCAAGACCTGCCAGCGGCAGGAAAACCGCGCGGCTGCCGCGCCGGCTGCGCCGCCGCGCCGCGCGCTCGCGCTTTACGGCAATCCGCGCGCGCGCGCGGGCTTTCAGGGCGTCGCGGGCGCGTTTTCGGAGGAAGCGCTTGGACGCGTTTTCGGGGAAAAGGTTCAAAAGACCGCTTATCCGTCGTTTGAGGCAGTGTTTCAGGCCCTGGCGGATGGGGAGATCGATTACGGCGTTCTGCCCATTGAGAATTCGACCACCGGTGCGATTTCGCGCGTGTACGACCTTCTGAGCGAGCACGGCTTCCTCATCGTCGCGGAGACGTATGTCAAGGTCGAGCAGTACCTGCTCGGCCTTCCCGGCGCGCGGGTGGAGGAGGTGCGCGAGGTGTACTCCCACCCCCAGGGGCTGGAGCAGTGCGGCGCATTTCTTGCCGCGCATCCGCAGATGCGCGCGTTTCCCTACCACAACACGGCCATGAGCGCCCGGCTTGTGCACGATCTGGGCGATGCGACAAAGGCTGCGATCGCGAGCCTGCGCGCCGGAGCGCTCTACGCTCTCGAGCCGCTCGGCCCGGCCATTTCCGACCGGACGGACAACACGACGCGCTTCGTCGTCGTCTCGCGCGAGCGCGTTGTGCCCGAGGGGGCGGACAAGGCCTCCATTGTTCTCTCCCTGGACGACCGCGCGGGCACGCTGTACGGCCTTCTGCGCGCTTTTGCGGAGAACGACGTCAATCTTGTCAAGATCGAATCGCGCCCGATGCATTCCGGCGCGTGGACCTACCTGCTCTATGTCGATTTTGAAGGCGACGTAGAATCGGACGGCGTGCGCGCGGCCCTTTCTGAGCTCCGCGCCAGGGCGGATTATTTTGCCTTCCTCGGCGCCTACAAAAAGGAGGCGGGGAAATGAAGCGCTATGCCGTGCTCGGCGAACATCTGCCGCACACCATTTCACCCGCGATCCACTGCGCGATCTTTGAACTGATGGGGATTGCGGGTGACTACCGCGTATTGGAGGTCGCCCGGGATGAAGCGCCGCGCATCCGTGAACGCCTGCTTGCGGACGGATACGCGGGTGTGAACGTCACCATTCCGTATAAGGAAACGGTCATCCCCCAGCTCGACGCATTGTCGGACGAGGCGCGGGAGATCGGCGCGGTCAACACCATTTCTATTGAAAACGGCCGTCTGACCGGTTATAATACAGATTATTATGGCTTGGAAGCGCTTTTTGCCCGCGTGGGGATCCCGCTCAGGGGCGGGCGCGCCGCCGTCCTCGGCACAGGCGGCGCGGCGAAGGCCGCGTGCGCGTATCTGAAAAGCGCCGGCGTGGAGACGCTTTTCACGGTCAGCCGCACTGCGCAGGGCGCGCCGATCCCCGGCGCGGCGCGCATCTCCTATGAGGAGCTGGCAGCGATGTCCGGCGACGTGATCGTCAACGCCACGCCTGTGGGGATGTTTCCGCATACAGGCGTCAGCCCCGTGCCGGAAACGGTCATCCGCCGCTTCGGTGCGGCAGTCGACCTCATATACAACCCGGCGGAGACAGAATTTTTGCGCCTGGCCGCGGTGAACGGCCTGAAAACGGCGAACGGCCTTACCATGCTCCTGATGCAGGCCGTGCGTGCAGAGGAGATCTGGCAGCGCAGGGCGATGCCGGAGGATGCGCGCGCCGAGCTGCTGCGCAGATTCGAAGAACAGAACGGAGAGACCTGATGAACGCAAGCAAAATACGCAGCACGCTCCTGCTCCTGCTCACCGCCTTTATCTGGGGCATTGCTTTTGTCGCCCAAAGCGTCGGCATGGACTATATCGGCCCCTTTACCTTTAACGCGGTACGCTTTTTGATCGGCGCTCTGGTCCTCCTTCCATGCATCCCGCTGCTCGACGCGGCCGCGCGCCGGCGCGGTGCGCACGGCGGACGGCCGAAAGGCGCAAAAGAGCGCCGCACGCTCTGGCTCGGCGGCGTATTGTGCGGCGCGGCGCTCTGCCTTGCCGCGTGCGCCCAGCAGATCGGCATCCAGTATACAACCGTCGGCAAGGCCGGCTTTATCACGGCGCTTTATATCGTCATCGTGCCTGTGCTCGGCATCTTTCTGGGCAAACGGGCGGGGCTGAAGATCTGGCTGAGCGTCGCCGCAGCGGCGGCGGGGCTTTACCTGCTCTGCGTCACGGATGGGTTTTCTGTCGCGCCGGGCGATTTAATGGTCCTTGCCTGCGCACTGCTGTTCTCTTTCCATATCCTGCTCATCGACCATTTTTCACCGCTTGTGGACGGCGTGCGCCTGTCGTGCATCCAGTTCTTCACAAGCGGCGTGTTGTCGGCGTGCCTGATGTTCGCGTTTGAAGCGCCTACCTTTGCCGCCATACTTGCCGCATGGCAGCCGGTCCTCTACGCGGGCGTTCTGTCCTGCGGGGTGGCGTATACGCTGCAGGTCGTCGCCCAGCGCGACGCCGACCCTGTCGTGGCGTCCCTCGTTTTGAGCCTGGAGTCGGTCTTTTCCGTGCTCGCCGGCTGGGTCATTCTTGGACAGGGCCTCGCCGGGCGCGAGCTTTTCGGCTGCGCGCTGGTGTTTTCCGCCATCATCCTTGCGCAGCTTCCGTCGCGAAGAAGGATAAAGACGCCTGCCGCCGCAGAGAGATCGCT
>CAKTWY010000228.1 GCA_934630445.1 uncultured Eubacteriales bacterium | reverse complement strand
CTGCCGCCCTGCCCAGATCGATATGCACCAGGCGAGGCATGCGCCCCGCGCGGTCGGCCCTGCGTACCGCGCGCCGCATCGCCGCCTGAAAGCCGTCGATATCGCCGAGCGCGGCGCGGATATTCCCGATCGCGCCGAACGAGCGCGACGCCGCCTTGTGCATCAGCCCTGGCCTGCAAACCAGGTTCCTGACCGCACAGAGATACGCGTACTGTGCAAAATCCACCGGGCGCTTCAGGCACAGGGCGCGCCCGCAGTTGAGCAGCGTCTCCAGCGCGCGGCTTTTATGATAGGAGAAGGCGATGCGCGGCGCGATGTTGTTGAAATACAGGTTGCGTACCTGCGCCGGCTCGTTGCCGAGTACGAGATACGGCACTTCCAGCGCGCTCAGCATCGGGAAAAACAGCACATAGGCAAGCGACGGACACGCGCAGTGATTGTTCTGAAGTTCAAAAAGCCGGTCGTAAAACGTCGCCAGCGACCGATCGTCCATACTCCACCGTACAAAGGACACCCCCGGCAGCGCCCGCCTGGCGTTTTCCATCGAGCGCCGCGCCGACTCTGACATATAAGGAATCTCCCACGTCAGGGCCAGCACCCTTAGTTTTTTATATTTTGACAGATACCATAAAAGAAAGGACGAATCCTTCCCACCGGTGTAAAAAACCGCCGCGTCGTACAGCCGCCCGGGCGACGGGGCGATCTCTTCTACCGTAGGGATGACACTTTCAAGCACTCGCACGTCCGCTTCGCCTTCACACATCGGGCACAGGCCCGCTTCCGACAGTTCAAGCCCCGGGATGATGTAGTCGTTCGCGCAGCACCGCGTGCAGAACGCGGCGTCCTCAATGCGCTCGGGAATTTTGCGCAGCTCGCGCTCGTCCACCACGATCTTCTCCCGCAAAAGGCGGCGCTGCATCGCACTCGAAGGCGCGGCGTCGCCGCCGCTGCAAACGCGTGCGAGCCACGCCCGGTCCGCGCGCGACAGGCGGAGCGTGTTTTGCAGTGTATACGGCTTTGCGCGCATGCCGTAATAGTTCAGTTTTTTCCCCTCAAGCTTCCAGCGACTTTGCAGCTGCATATCCCACCGCCTTTCCCGCCGCGCCTGCGCGGCGGTTTTCTGATAATCTCAGTATACCGCATCCCGCGCAGACGCGCAATGCAAAGCGACTCCCCGCTTATATGCAAAATGCAGGGGCAAAAACCCCTGCATTCAAATCCATCACACGCCGCCTTTACGACTGAAGCAGCGCTTCAAGCGCCTCCAGCGTGTAGACCGGCGCAGCGCAGGCGCCGTTTCTGCACAGATAATACGCGCTGCCGTGCGCCGGCAGCGGATAGTCGGCCGTAAAAGGCGCCGCCTGCGCGAGCTGTTCGGCGTTCTGCGCCGTCTTCACAAGCGCAGCGAGGTGACGACGTCCTGCAAGCGCACGCACAGCGGGCGCCTCCCGCGTCAGGTCGTTTGCCGTGCAGACCAGCTCGCCCGCAGGATAAAGTTCCTCAGAAAGCGCCAACAGCGCAAAGGCGTGCCCCATCGGATATTCCGCCGCCCATCCCGCAGCGCAGGCAAGCTGCTTGTCTGAAAGCGCGCCCCACTGCGCCTCTCCGGTCAGACGGAAAAGACGGCCAAGCGCAAGCGCCGCGGCGGAGTTTCCCGACGGCATCGCGCCGTCGTAAAACGCCTTTGGCCGCGCGATCAACTGCTCGGCGTCACACGCATAGAGGAAAAAGCCACCCGCCCCCTCGTCGTAAAAAAGCGCGCGCATCAGCCCGGCGATCTCCTTCGCTTCCTGAAGGTGTTCCACGTCAAAATCCGCCCCGTAAAGCTCCAACAGCGCCCAAAGATAAAACGCATAATCGTCAAGCGTGCCCATGTGGGCAGCCTCGCCTTCGCGCCAGCGCGCGAAGAGCCTGCCCTCCGGCGTTTTCAGGTGCGTTTTGATAAACGCATGATTCTTCCGCGCCGCTTCGAGGCAGCGCTCATCACCCAGCACACGGTATGCTTTTGCAAGCGCGGCCAGCATCAGGGCATTCCACGCCGTGAGGATCTTGTCGTCCAGATGCAGCGCGGTGCGCTGCAGGCGGTATTCGTACAGCTTCTTCCGCAGCGGCGCGATGCGCGCCTCCTCCGCCTCATAACCCGGGTTTTTCAGGAGGTTCGGTATGCTCTTCCCCTCAAAATTCCCCCGCGGGGCGATATCGAACCACGCGCAGAAATACGCCGCATCCTCCGCGCCGAGCACGCTTTCCACCTCCTGCGGCGTGAAGATGTAATACTTGCCTTCCACGCCGTCGCTGTCCGCGTCCTGTCCGCAGAAAAAACCGCCCTCCGGGTGGTGCAGCTCGCGCAGCGCATACCCGATCGTGCGCTCCGCCGCCGCGCGGTAAAGCCTGCGCCCCGTCATACGGAATGCCTCGAGATATGCATAGGAGAGCAGTGCATTGTCATAGAGCATTTTTTCAAAATGCGGCACCAGCCATCTGTCGTCCGTCGAATAGCGCGAAAATCCGCCGCCGATCTGGTCGAACATCCCTCCGCGCGCCATGCTCTCGAGCGTACGCTCCGCCATATGGCGTGCATGCACGTCGCCCGTCAGCTCCGAATACCGCAGAAGAAACAGCAGATTGTGCGCCGCCGGGAACTTTGGCGCGGTGCCAAAGCCGCCGAAACGCTCGTCAAAGGCGCGCGCATACTGCCGCACGCTCTCTGCAAGGAGGCGTTTTTCCGGCGCGGACGCGGCCGCCTCCTCCGGCTGGGCAATGGCCTGGGCGATCTCCTCGCCCGTTTTGAGAAGCGCGGAGCAATCACTTTCCCACAGATGCGCGGCGCGCTGCAGAAGTTCCGTCAGCCCCAGCGCGCCCCGCGCGCTGTGCCGCGGGAGATATGTGCCGGCAAAAAACGGCTTTTTGTCCGGCGTCATCAGGATCGTGAGCGGCCATCCTCCTGTGCCGGTCATCGCCTGACACACCTCCATATAGACCGCATCGATATCGGGCCGCTCCTCCCGGTCGACCTTCACCGCGACGAAGGAGCGGTTCAGAAGCGCGGCCACCTCTTCGTTTTCAAACGACTCCCGTTCCATTACATGGCACCAATGACAGGTTCTTTTTTCGAAATCCCGTCAGCTGTACCCAATAGAGAGAAAAACCGGCTGCTCCTCCCGCCGTGCTTTCGCAAACGCCTCGTCCGTCCATGGAAACCATTCCACCGGATTGTAGGCGTGCTGCAAAAGGTAAGGGGATTTCTCGCCGATCAGTCTATTGGGTACGCGTTGTGATTTCATAAGATCACCTCTTTTCTCTGTTGTCCTGATTCAAGGATCACACATAGCTTTTGCGCGCAGCGCCGTAATA
>CAKTWY010000227.1 GCA_934630445.1 uncultured Eubacteriales bacterium | reverse complement strand
GGATGACAGTGTGCCGCTCGCGATGACAGCACAGGCGAGCGCTTACGATGACAGTGCAGGCGTACCGGCTGCACCCGTATTTTCCCTTCAATCAACCAATTACGATAAACAGGAATGAATATATGAAAAAAAAGGTCACGATCTATACCGACGGCGCATGCTCGGGCAATCCCGGCCCGGGCGGCTGGGGCGCGATCCTCGTTTACGGAGAGCTGAAAAAAGAGCTGTCCGGCGGCGAAGCGCGCACGACGAACAACCGCATGGAGCTGCTCGGCGCGATCACCGCGCTCGAAGCGCTCAAGGAGCCGTGCGAAGTCGCGCTCTACTCCGATTCGCAGTACCTTGTCAAGGCCATCAACGAGGGCTGGGCCGTGCGCTGGCGCAAAAACGGCTGGATGCGCAACAAAAAAGACCCCGCTGTGAACGTCGATCTGTGGGAGCGGCTCTTAAAGCTGCTCGAAGAGCACGACGTCACCTTCCACTGGGTGAAGGGACACGCGCAGAACCCGATGAACAACCGCTGCGACGCGCTCGCCGTCGCCCAGTCGCGCAGCTTCGGCGGCAGGCAGCAGTAGCAGATTTATATTCCTACTAAAACGGTGGAAATATATTTTAAAACCCACTTGTAATTTATACCGCTAAGGTGTATATTAGAGATGAAAAAGCGGCGAGCCGCACTTCCGCGGCCGCTTGTGATAGATTTTGGCAGGGTCCAGACAGGAGGTACGTTTATGGATCGATTTGTATATGCGGACAACGCCGCGACGACGCCGCTCTCTCCGGCGGTGCTCGACGCGATGCTTCCGTTTTTGAAGGACGGCTACGGCAACCCCTCGAGCCTGTACCGCAAGGGGAGGGAGGCGAAGGTCGCCGTCGACGAGGCGCGCGCCGCCGTCGCCGCGCTGATCGGCGCCAATGAGCGCGAGATCATCTTCACCGGCGGCGGGTCGGAGGCGGACAACCTCGCCATCAAGGGCTACATGCACTCCGCGCGCGCGCGCGGGAAACACATGATCACCACGAAGATCGAGCACCACGCCGTGCTCTATACCGCCCAGCGGCTGGAAAAAGAGGGCTTTGCGGTCACATATCTGGACGTCGACCGCTTCGGGCGCGTCGATCCGGAAGCGCTGCGCGCGGCCATCCGCCCGGACACGGCGCTCGTGTCCATCATGGCGGCGAACAATGAGATCGGCACCGTGCAGCCGCTTGAGGAGATCGGCAGGATCTGCCGCGAAGCGGGCGTCGTGTTCCACACCGACGCGGTGCAGGCCGTCGGCCATATCGAGATCGACGTGGAGCGGATGAACATCGACATGCTCTCCATGGCGGGACATAAGTTCAACGGCCCGAAGGGGGTAGGCGCGCTGTATCTGCGCCGCGGCATCCAGGTCGTGCCGCTCATCGACGGCGGCGGGCAGGAGCGCAAGCTCCGCTCCGGCACGGAGAACGTCGCGGGCGTCGTCGGCATCGGCCAGGCGGCGAAGGACGCGAAGGCGCATCTCGCCGCGGAGACGGAGCGCCTGACCCGCCTGCGCAAAAAGCTCATCGACGGCGTGCTGAAAATTCCGTACACGTCGCTGACCGGCGACCCGGTGAACCGCCTGCCGGGCACGGCGAGCTTCGTCATCGAGTGCATCGAGGGCGAGAGCCTTGTTTTGATGCTCGACCTGAACGGCATCGCGTCGTCGACCGGTTCGGCGTGCTCGACCGGTTCGCTCGATCCGTCGCACGTGCTGCTCGCCATCGGCCTGCCGCACGAGATCGCGCACGGTTCGCTGCGCCTGACGATCGGCACATTCACGACGGAGGAGGACGTCGATTACATCATTGAGACGCTTCCGAAGGTCGTCGAGCGCCTGCGCGCCATGTCGCCCGTGTGGGATGAAAAGGTCAATGGCGCCCAGTCTCAGGTCAAAATGATCCGCTGAACAAGCAAGTTGATAGAAGGAGATCAGGATATGTACAGTGAAAAAGTGATGGATCACTTCGCCAATCCGCGCAATGTCGGCGAGATCGCGGACGCGGACGGCGTCGGCGAAGTCGGCAACTTAAAATGCGGCGATATCATGAAGATCTACCTCAAGGTGGAGAATGATATCATTGTGGATGTGAAGTTTAAAACGTTCGGCTGCGGCGCGGCGGTCGCGACCTCGTCCATGGCGACGGAGCTTGTCAAGGGCAAGACGATCGAAGAGGCGCTCAAGCTCACCAACGCCGCCGTTGCCGAGGCGCTCGACGGTCTGCCGCCGCAGAAGATGCACTGCTCCGTGCTCGCGGAGGAGGCGCTGCGCTCGGCGGTCGCGGATTACTATAAGCGCCAGGGCAAGGACCCGACGCCCTTCATCGGCTGCGCGGGCGACTGCGAGCACTGCCATGAGGAGCACGCGAAGAGCGAAAGCGAAGCGGAATAAAACAGCCGCAGGCTGTTTTGAAATGAAAAGCTGCAATCCATCAGAGAAAAGGCCGTCGCGCGGAACTTCCGCGCGACGGCCTTTTTGCAGGGATCGAACGGGCAGGGGAGAGGGATCAGCGCTAAGCGCAAGAGCGGAAAGCAGGAAGCATGCATGGGAGAGGCGAATGGGAGACCGGCTTGCGCGGTGGGGGAGGAGGAAAGAGGGGAAGCAGAGAGACGAAGCGCGTGCCTTGTCCGGCGGATGAGGAGTGAGCGGCGCAGCGCTGCGCGCGGTATGACCGGTGTGTCATGGGAGGGGAGAGATATGACGCGCGCCGTATGCGGCGGAGATTCATCCGGCGCATGTGAAGGGAAAGCATGTGTGTTTCACGTGAAACATCGGATACGTGCGTTTCAGATGATATCCTGCGCGCGCTGCAAGTCTGTTGATACCTGCTGTTTGAAACGCGCTGCGCGGTTATTTTCCGCTGCGCTTATGATTCTATCCATGGACGCGTCTATGCTGTGATTTTAATCGCCATCTGTGATTTTGAGCGAAGCGATCCCGTGCGCAGAACGGTGAGCTTGGTCGGGGCATGTTCTCCTACGGACGGGATTCTTCGGCCTGGCGGCCTCAGAATGACAGAAAACTGGCGGGCTTCAGAATGACAGGGAAAGGGGTGTCATCCTGAGCGGAGCGACTTGCCCACTCGTCGGAATCGTCGCTGCGCGTCGCCCCAAAGGGCTTCCTTCCGCTTAGTCACGCCTCCCGACGCGCCGCAGCCGGTCGGTATTCCCTCCGTCTCAGCATGTGCGCCCGGCACTTTGTGCCGAACGCCCACGCTTCGCTGCGGGAGATACCTCCCTGCGGCGCTGCTCGGCGCTCTTCCGTTCCTCCGCCGAAAAACTGTTCCTTTCTCCCGCCCCCGGCGGCAGTCACAGTTTTGCCCCCTCCGGGGCACGCGAGGACCCCGTCCGTAGGACGGATGGCTAACGGACGGGATTCTTCGTCGTTCCACTCCTCAGAATGACAGATGCACTG
>CAKTWY010000226.1 GCA_934630445.1 uncultured Eubacteriales bacterium | reverse complement strand
CGTCAGGTCGTGCGTGCGATAGCGGATAAGCGGCGCGCCCTCCTTGCGGAAAGCCGTGATCACCAGCTCGCCCGTCGCCCCCTCCGGCACCTGCTCGCCGGTATGCGGATCGACGATCTCAAAATAGACGTAATCGTTCCAGTAGTGCATACCGCACTCATAGTCGCAGCTGATGGCGATGCCCGGGCCGTAGATCTCCGTCAGGCCGTAGATATCGTACAGCTTCACGCCGAGCTCGGCGGCGATGCGCCGGCGCATCTTCTCGCCCCAGCGCTCGGAACCGATGAGCGCGCGTTTGAGATAAATCTTGTCGCCGATGCCGCGCCGCGCGATCTCCTCCGCGAGGAGAAGCGCGTAAGACGACGTCGCGGTCAGCACGGTCGACTTCAGGTCCATCATCATGCGCAGCTGCTTATCCGTGTTGCCCGGCCCCATGGGGATGACCATGGCGCCGAGCTTCTCCGCGCCGTTCTGGAAGCCGATGCCCGCCGTCCACAGGCCATAGCCGGGCGTGATGTGGATGCGGTCCTTTTTCGTCACGCCCGCGTATTCATAGCAGCGCTTAAACATCTCCGCCCAGTCGTCGACGTCGCGCGCAGTATAGGGGATGATGATGGGCGTGCCCGTCGTGCCGGAAGAAGAATGGATGCGCACGATCTCCTCTTCCGGAACAGCTGCGAGACCGAGGGGATAAATTTCGCGCAGCTCCTCCTTATTCGTAAAGGGCAGCTTTTCAAAGTCTTCCTTCGACTGAATGGCCGAAACATCGTACTCCGCGAGCTTTTTTTTATAAAAGCCGTCGAACGCAGTCACGCGCTCCAGCATGCTTTTGATGCCTGTGAACTGATTTTCCGTCATCATGGTCCATCACTCCTTCGCGGCGCGCGCACCGAGTTCGAGCGCCTGTATATTCATTTGAGCAAATTTTTCAGGTACGGTGTCGAGCACGGCGGCCTTCAGTTCCTCCTGCGTCACACCCAGCGCCCCGCTCGCGGCGGCAGCACCCAAAAGGGCGACGTTCAGAACCTTCGTCGAGCCGCACGCGGCGCACACCGCGTCAGCGTCCAGCAGCACAAGCCGCACGAGCGCGCCGCGCAGATAGGCCAGAACATCGCTGCCGTCATAGGCCGACCCGGTGAGCGACGCCGTCACAGGCTTCACCGCGCACGTCGCGCAGACCACCGTGCCGCCCGCTTTCAGATACGGCAGCGCGCGCACCGCCTCCGCCGGCCCAAAGCCGATCACCGCGTCCGCCCCGCCGAGGGGAACCCTGGGGGAATGCGACGCGCCGACGCGTACATGGCTCACGACGGAGCCGCCGCGCTGCGCCATGCCGATGGTCTCCGCCGTGCGCACGCATTCGCCGCGCGCCATCGCGGCTTTCGCGATCAGCTTGGACGCGAGGACAGTTCCCTGTCCGCCCACGCCCGCCAGAATAAAGCTTTTCATCAGTTTCCCTCCCCGATGGCTCCGGCCGGGCAGACCTGGGCGCACACAGAGCAGCCGGTGCACATGGCGCGCTCGATCTTCACCTTGCCGTTTTCATGGTCGAGCACGACCGCCGGGCAGCCGAGCTCTCTGATGCACCGCCTGCAGGCGGTGCATTTCTCCGCGTCGACCGAGAGGGGCGTGCCGGGCTTTGTCACGGCGATGCACGGCGCTTCGAACAGCACCGCCGACACGCCGGGATAATCCATCGCCTCTCTGACTGCTCCGATCGCGCCTTTCAGGTCGAACGGATTCTGCCGCTTTACAAATTTGACGCCGATGGCGCGCAGCACCGCCTCGATGCTGATCTTGTCGGTGATGTTCCCCATCATCGTCCGGCCCGTGCCCGGGTGGGGCTGATGACCGGTCATGGCGGTAGTGGAGTTGTCGAGAACGATCAGCGTGATATCCGTCTCATTGTATACCGCGTTTACCACACCCGGGATTCCCG
Source organism: uncultured Eubacteriales bacterium (assembly GCA_934630445.1). Lineage (GTDB taxonomy): Bacteria > Bacillota > Clostridia > Oscillospirales > Butyricicoccaceae > CAKTWY01. The sequence continues at coordinate 1,515 of CAKTWY010000226.1, read as the reverse complement.
TGTGGAAAAACGTGCTGTCGCCGATGAAAGAGAAGTTTTTCGCATCCGGCTCGATGCGGTGCAAACCCTGCGCAATGGTCACATCCGCGCCCATGCACAGACAGGTGTCCACCATGTTCAGCGGGCTGGCGTTGCCGAGCGTATAGCAGCCGATATCGCCGGAAAAGACGGCTTTTTTGCCTTTTGCGGCGCATTTGACCGCGTAAAACGACGCCCTGTGCGGGCATCCCGCGCAGAGGACCGGTGGGCGCTGCGGAAGGGGCGGCAGCGCGGGCGCCTGACTTGCCTCCGCCGCCAGACCGAGGAACGGCAGCAGCGCCGCGCGCACGTTTTCGACCGTGTTTTCCCCCGCGGCGGGCATGTCGTGTGTCAGCTTGCCGCGTATGGTCACGTTCAGGTGGTGCTTCCCGCACAGATAGGTCAGTTCGCGCTCGATCACCGGGTCGAGCTCTTCAAACACCATCACCTCGTCGAGCCCTTTCAGGAAATCGAGCGCCAGCTCCTCCGGAAAGGGGTACGGCGTCGCGACCTTGAGCACCTTGCATTCGGCCCCCGCCGCGCCGAGCGTTTCCATCAGGTATTCATAGCTGACGCCGCCCGCCGCGACGCCTTTTCTTCCGCTCCCGGTAAGCGTGTTGCGCGCGTAGGCGCTGAAATCACGCGCCAACACCTCGCTGCGCGCCTCGATCTTTTTATGGTTTTCATATGACAGGCGCGGGAAGATGACCCACTTCGCGTCTTTCACGAAGCCCTCCGGCGCTTTAACGCGCCGCTCGTCAATCAGATCGATCGCCGCACAGCCGTGGCACACGCGTGTCGTCGGGCGGAAAAGCACCGGCGTGCCGTATTTTTCCGAATAGTCAAACGCCTCCCCGATCATCTCGTACGCCTCCTCCGGCGACGAGGGGTCGAAGACCGGGAGCTTTGCAAAACGCGCAAAATGGCGCGTGTCCTGTTCTGTCTGCGAGGAAATCGGGCCCGGGTCGTCCGCCACGGCGATCACCATGCCGCCCTTGACGCCGATATACACAAGGCTCATAAGCGGGTCGGATGCAACGTTCAGCCCCACCTGCTTCATCGTCACCAGCGCGCGCGCGCCGGCGTAAGACGCGCCCGCCGCGACCTCGAGCGCGGCCTTTTCATTGACGGACCACTCGACGTATACATCACCCGGGTTATGCTTTGCCACCGTCTCAAGGATCTCGGTCGACGGCGTTCCCGGATAGCCGGAAACGAACTGCACCCCCGCACGCAATGCGCCGAGCGCGATCGCTTCGTTGCCCATAAGAAGCTTTGTCATCTGTTTTCCTCCTTCACTCACAATACAAGGTATGCGCGCGGACAAAAGCACACGCGCCCGGCAGCAGGCTGTTTTGATCCGCATGCGATCTTTTCCGTTGCAGGGCAATAAAAAAGCCCCGTCCCTGATCAAGATCAAGGACAGGACTCTGCCTGCGGTGCCACCTTGCTTGACTTTTGCAATCAAAAGTCCGCTCTGTCCGGTGCTGTCACACC
>CAKTWY010000225.1 GCA_934630445.1 uncultured Eubacteriales bacterium | reverse complement strand
GGGGCGATGGGGGGCGGAACGGAGGAACAGCGCTGCGCGGGCGGGAACGCGCGGGGTCAGGCAGGGCTGCAATTCTGCGGATGGGGGCCACGTGTACTTCAGCAACGCCTGCCGTTTTGCGGACTAGGAGGGCGTGCTGCGGCTGACGGACGGGAAGGTGCGCAGGCAAATGGAGCCCGTCGTTCTACGGACGGGGTCCTTCGTCGTTTCACTCCTCAGGATGACAGCGTTTTTCCTGTCATGCTGAGCCCGCAGGGCGATACCCTGAAGGGCACGCGAGAATCCCGGATGTAGGAGGACGCGCTGCGGCTGACGGACGGAAATGTGTGCAGGCAAATGCAGACCGTCGTTCTACGGACGGGGTCCTCGCGTGCCCCGGAGGGGTATCGCTTCGCTCAGGATGACAGTGTGAGGAGACAGGATGACAGAGAAAACGCCCGGGATGACCGGGCAATCAACTTTTGACCTTTGAAAGGGGAGAGTTTCCATATGATCCGATACACGAGCGCGTCGCGCTCGCCGCGCACGCCGGTGCTGTATGACACGTTCTTATCCGTCGACTTTGCAAAGGCGGCGTCAAACGTGAAGGCATATCACTCGCCCGACGCGGTCAACATGATCCGCGACGAATACGGCAAGGTGCGCAGGCGCATGGGCTATCACACGGTCGAGGCGTACACGGGCAGGATCTGGGGCGTGACGCGCTACAAGGGCAAGCTCGCGGTGCACGCGGGCACAAAGCTCTATTACGACGGCGCCGAGGTCTACAATGCGATGGGTGAGAACGTGACGCAGGTACGTCACGCGGACGGCAAGCTGTGGCTGCTCGACGGAAAGGCGCTTTTATGCTTTGACGGCACAACGTGCGCCCCCGTGGAGGGAAAAGTGCCGCTGGTGATGATCGCCGGCACGCCCGCCGGCGGCGGCACGCAGTTTGAGCAGGTGAACCTGCTGAGCGACAAATGGACGCAGTCCTATGCCGGCGACGGCACGTCGAAGGACTATTACCTGATGTTCCAGAACCTGGACGCTTCGGCGGTGGAGGTCAAAAAAGCGCGCCTTTCCGGCGGCGCGCTCGTCTGGGACACGCTCACGGAGGGAGAGGACTTCACCGTCGACCGGGCGGCGGGGTGCGTGACGTTTGTCTCCGCGCCGTCCGAGCCGGTCGTGGCGCAGGAGGACAACGTGATCATCACCGCTTCAAAGGACCGCAGCGAACAGAGAAGCCGCATTTTCTCCTGCCGCTCGGCGCGGGGGTTCGGCATCAACGGCTATGACAACCAGTGGTTCGTGACGGGCAACGCGGAATACCCCAATTTCATCTGGTGGTCGGGCATCGGCGACATGACGTATTTCGGCGATCTGCAGTACGCGGTGCTCGGGCAGGACGATTCGGCCGTGATGGGCCTGAGCGCGATGAGCACGCAGCTCGTCGCCCACAAGGATGCGGCGAGCGGGCAGAGCTATCTGCTCAGCGTGTTCGCCGCCGAGCTCAACGCCCTGACCGTACCGCAGGTGCGGGTCGAGCGGGTGATCGGCGGCTCGGGCTGCATCGCGCGGCACGCGTGCGCGCAGTTTGGCGAGCCGCTCTTCCTCTCGGAGCTGGGGGTGCAGGCGATCACGTACCGCGACCTGACGGGCACGGAGATGGAGACGATGCGCGGCGAGCGCATCGCGCGGCGTCTGCTCTCCGAGCCGGGGGTGGAGGACGCCGTGGCGGCGGTGTACAAATATTTTTATCTCGTGGCGGTCAATTCCCACGTGTACGTGCTCGACCGGCTGAACCCGCAGGGGGAGGCGAACGTCCTCTCAAGCGCGTACCAGTACAACGCCTTTTACTGGGAGCATGTGCCGGCGGTGTGCTTTTTCGCGGACGGGAACACACTCTATTTCGGCACGGAGGACGGGCGGGTGTGCGCCTTTTACACGGACGAGGCGGACCCGGCCAGCTACAACGACGACGGGGAAACCTATGCGTGGCGCTGGGAATTCCCGGAATACGTGGGCAAGCTTTTTTACCGCAGCAAGGCGGTCAAATATCTGGCGCTGCGGGCAAAGGCGTACCTGCGCACGACGGTGACGGTCGACGTGCGCGTGGAGGGGCAGTGGTATGAAGTGCTCACCGACGGGGCGTCGTTCGGATACCTCGATCTGAACGACCTGGACCTTTCAAAGCTGAACCTCTCGACCGACGCGACGCCGAAAAAGACGGCGCGCAAGCACCTGGAGCGGCATCTGGACAAGCTGGCCTTCCGCGTGCGGGGAGACGCGCTGAACGAGCCGTTCGGGCTGTATTCCTTCGCCTTCGAGGTGTCCGAGCGCGGGCGGCATAAGGGATAAAAAGAACGATGAATGCAGGAGGAAGATAGAATGGCGAAGAATTACGACGTCTATAACGACTTTCACTCGTCCAGGGACCCGGACAGAACGATCACGCCGGAGCTTTACAATTCAAACCGTGAAAGGATGGCGGAAAACTCCGCCAAATGGCTGAAAACAGATGACCCGGAGGAGCGCGAACGCCTGCACAGGGAAAATATGGCGCTCGGCCACGAGATCGGCATGGATTACAACGACAGCACCGGCACATGGAGCGGCGGATACAAAATCGAACATCCATCATACGCCGGTTCTGCAAGCAGTTCCTGGAACACGGGCTCGTCGGCGTGGGGCGACGGGGGGCTCGCGTCCTCAAACCCGTACAACCAGATCCTCGAGGCGCAGCGCAAAAGCGAGCAGCGGCTGAAAAACAGCAAAAAGACGCAGCTGAAAAGCCTGGATGCGCAGATCGACGACGCGCGGCGCACGGCGTACATCGAAAAAATGCAGGCGCAGTACAACGTGCCCGCGACGCTCGCGCTCACCGGGCAGACGGGCGGCCTGTCGGAGACGGTAGCGGCCGCGCCGCAGGTGACGTATCAGAACGCGCTGGCGGGCCTCGACCAGGCGCGCATGCAGGCGGCCAATGAGATCGAGCTGGCAAACGACCAGCAATCACTTTCTCTGGCGATGGACTACGCCGACAGGCTGATCGCGCAGCTGAACAGCGACAGGAGCTATAACTACGCCGTGAGCCGCGACCAGGTATCCGACAGCCAGTGGCGTGAAAGCTTTCACTATTCAAAGGAGCAAAACGCCCTGTCGGCATGCATGCAGACGGGCAACTTCTCTCGCATGAAGCAGTACGGCTGGACCGACGAGATGATCGCCGCCGAGGAGGCGGCCTGGAAAAGGCGACATTAAGAGCGCCGAGCAGCGCCGCAGGGGCAAAACTGTGACTGCCGCCGGGGGCGGGAGAAAGGAACAGTTTTGCGGAGGAGAGAAGGAGCGGAAGGAGCCTGCATAGGCGACGCGCCGCGACTATCTCGACGAGTGGGCAAGAAAACTGTGACTGCCGCCGGGGGCGGGAGAAAGGAACAGTTTTGCGGAGGAGAGAAGGAGCGGAAGGAGCCTGCATA
>CAKTWY010000224.1 GCA_934630445.1 uncultured Eubacteriales bacterium | reverse complement strand
GGTACTTGCCTCGCGCGCGCTGCGCGAGCAGGACCGCGCGCTCGCCGCTGCGGCAGCAGACACGGCGCCCCGATGACACACCGGACACACAGCAACAGCCAGGCCGTTCGGCCTGGCTTTTTATCAATTTGATTCAAATACGCGCAAAGACGGCCTTACGGCAGCACCGGCGCATCGATATTGAGCCGGCGGTAAATCTGGCGCAAATGCTCTTCCATCAGCGCTTCCGCACGCCGGCAATCGCGCGCACGCACCGCGCGGACGATGTTTTCATGCATGTCGCAGGCGATGCGCGGCTGCTCCGGAATGCTCGCAATGGAAACGATCGTCTTTTCCAAAAGCCCTGCGCACATCTGAAAAATGGTGCACAGCGCCTCGTTGCCCGACGCTTCCACAAGCTTTTGATGAAACCGCTCGTCGTATTCCGAACCCAGACGCCCGCCCTCCACCTCGCGGCGCATGTCGGCGGTGATTTTATCAAGCGCCTCAAACTGCTCGTCCGTGCCGCGCTGCGCGGCCAGCGCGGCGCATTTCGTCTCCAGCACCAGGCGGAACTCCAGCACGTCCTCGAGCATCCGGTCGTCCTGCGAGAGCACGATGGATACGGGATTGATCAGGCTGTCGAGCGTGAGGGCGCGCACAAAGGTGCCCCCGCCGATCTTCGATTCCGTATACCCCATGCTCTCCAGCGCGCGCATTGCCTCACGGATCGCAGTGCGGCTGACGTTCAGCTGCTCGGCAAGTTCGCGCTCGGGCGGCAGACGGTCGCCGGGCTTCAGCTCGCCTGAATGGATGAGTTGGAGGATCTGATCGACGATCTCCTCATATAGTCTTTTCTTTTTCAGTGGCTGAAGCATTCGGCATCCCTTTCGACATACGGTAATATGGAATTACTATAACATATATTTGGATATAAGTCCATAAGGTATGACCAATATGCGTCATAAATATTTTGCGGATTAAACAATATATACAAAAACAATCAGTGCTTTTGTACATCAAATGCATAAAATATCCGAAAATCGCATTGCAATATCTTAATAGGTATGATATATTATTGGTAATACCAATGCGAAAAACACGGCTTTCGTCCGTAATATTCATGCTGGGAGGAAAATGCACATGAAAAAGGAAATACTCGTGGGCTACGGAGTGGACATCGACGCGGTCGCCGGATGGCTCGGCTCCTACGGCGGCGAAGACTCACCGGACGATATCTCGCGCGGCATGTTTGCCGGCGAGGTCGGTCTTCCGAGACTTTTGAAGCTTTTTGACAAATACAACATGAAAGTCAGCTTTTTCGCACCCGGCCACTCGATCGAAACCTTTCCTGAGCAGATGCAGGAGATCGTCCGGCGCGGCCATGAGATCGCCGTGCACGGTTATTCGCATGAAAATCCCATCGCAATGACCCCTGCGCAGGAGGAGGCTGTGCTTGTCAAATGCATCAATCTCATCGAGCAGATCAGCGGCAAAAAGCCGGTCGGCTACGGCGCGCCGTGGTGGGAATTTTCCAACGTGACGAACGAACTGCTCATCAAGCACGGCATCATGTACGATCACAGCCTCATGCATGACGACTATCACGGCTACTACGTGCGCGTAGGCGACAGCTGGACGAAGATCGACTACACGAAAAACGCCGAGGACTGGATGAAGCCCCTCGTGCGCGGCACGGAGACGGACCTGATCGAGATCCCCGCAAACTGGTATCTGGACGACCTGCCGCCTATGATGTTCGTCAAGAAGAGCCCCAACAGCTACGGCTTTGCCAACCCGCACGACATCGAGCAGCTCTGGCGCGATCAGTTCGACTATGTCTACCGTGAATACGACTACGCCATCTTCCCGATGACGATTCATCCGGACGTCAGCGGCAGGGCGCAGTGCATCCTCATGCACGAGCGGCTCATCGACTACATCAGCAGCCACGAGGGCGTGCGCTGGGTCACCGTCGCCGAAATGGCGGAAGACTTCAAAAAGCGCAACCCGAAAAAGAAATAGACGCTGACGGTATCGCCTGCAAAACGGGAGAAAAGAGAAGCGCCGGGCGGCCTGCATACGCTTTGCGGACCGTCCGGCGCTTTTGACCCTTTACGGCAGCGGCGCGGGAGCGCGGTTGATGCTGCGGTAGATCTGCCGCAGATGCTGTTCCATCGCGGCCTCCGCGCGCGCCGGCTCGCGCGCGAGCAGCGCCTGATAGATCGCCTCGTGCCCCTCGAGCGCGGCGCGCGGCTGGTTTGGGATTTCAAACACGGCGCTGATCGTCTTGTGCAGAAGGCCGCGGCACAGTTCGAAGATCGTCACGAGCGCCTGGTTGTGCGTCGCGCGCACGAGTGCAAAATGAAAGGCCTCGTCGCATTCCTGCACCGGGCCGCCCGTTTCAATGGCGCGGGCCATGTCGTCCAGCACGGCGCGTATCTGGGCAAGCTCATCCTCCCTTGCGCGCTGCGCGGCGAGCGATGCGTTGCGCCGTTCAAGGATCAGGCGCACCTCGATGATGTCCTCGATCACCTGCTCGTCGCGCGACAGCATGTGGGAAAACGGCATTGTCAGCCCCTTCAGCGTCAGGTCGCTGACAAAGGTGCCTTCGCCCACGCGCGACTCGATGTAGCCCTGGCTCTCCAGCGCGCAGAGCGCTTCGCGCACGGCCGTGCGGCTGACGCGCAGGTCTTCGGCGAGCTCGCGCTCCGGCGGGAGCTTGTCGCCCGGGCGCAGGTCGCCCGATTTCATCAGGAACAAAAGCTGGTCGGAAATATCATCGGACAGATTGCGCGGTTTGAGGGGCTTGATCATCATACGCACACGCCTCCGTTTCATACCAGTAGAATAGCACGAAAGACGCCCCGTTGTCCAGTCGGCGGACAAAAACGTGCGCGCAGGCAAGAAAACCCGCGCTCGCACGGGGAATGCCGATCGATTGCAGGGTTTTCAAAATTATTTGGTGAAAAACTACTAAAACGACGTTCTATTTTTGACATGTGTTCGGATAAAATGTCATTCTGTTGCTTGAAATACAGGGAAAGGTATGCTATATTAATGGTAATACCAATTGAATTGTATGCATTATAAACACTGCAAATAGAGAAAGGATTTGATTTCGTGGGAAATCGTATCAAGGTGGCCGCGATACAGATGAACTGCCTGATGACGGGGAAAGAGGATAACCTGAAACTTGCGGCGGACCTGATCGAAAGGGCCGGGCAGGCGGGAGCGAAGGTCATTGTGCTGCCGGAACTTTTCAGCACCGCGTACCGCGTGGAGGAGCGCGACTACGCCCTTTCCGAGCCGATCCCCGGACCGACGACGGACTGGATGCAGTCCTGGTGCAAAAAATACGATGCCTATCTCATGGGCGCGATTATTGAGCGCGGCGACGTCGACGGCGTGCTGTATGATACGGCGGTCCTCGTCGGGCCGCAGGGCGTGATCGGCAAGTACCGCAAGATCTTCCTCTGGGGGCCGGAAGCGCTGCGCTTCTCACGCGGCACGGAGT
>CAKTWY010000223.1 GCA_934630445.1 uncultured Eubacteriales bacterium | reverse complement strand
ATTGCTTCCCTTTTCTTACTCCGCCAGCGCGGCAAGCGCGGCGGCGAGCTGCGTGTCTTCCTCGGCCGTGACCGCCGGGAAGCGGGCCGCCGCCTCATCCGAGAGCGCCGCTTCGATATCCGGCGTGGTGCCGACGCCCGCAAGGCTTTCGCCCTTAGGCGTATAATACTGCTCTGTGGACAGATACAGACACGATCCGTCGTCCAGCGGGATGACGCTCTGGGCAAAGCCCTTGCCCGTCGTAGCCTCGCCGACAAGCACCGCCTTGCCGTAATCCTTCAGCGCTGCGGCAAAAAACTCCGCCGCGCTGAAACTGTATCGGTTGGTGATGACGGCCATCGGAAGGTCGAGCGCGGCAGCGTCGGAGGTGTATGTTTTTGCCTCGCCGGCCTTATTCTTCGTCTCGATCACGGTACCCTCCGGCAGGAGGGGGTCGAGCATGGCGACCATGGTGTCGAGCGCGCCGCCGCCGTTATAACGCACGTCAAAAATCAGCGCCGTCGCGCCTGCGTCTGTCAGCGCCTGCAGCTTGGCGGCAAACTCCGTCTCCGTTCCGCTCTCGAAGGTCTTGATGCGCAGGTAGCCGACATTCCCTTCGAGCATGCGGCTCTCCACCGCCTCGGTATGCACGGACCGGCGCGTCAGCTCCGCCTCGTAAATCGTACCCGCGTCCGCGTTAAGGAGCTTAAGTGAAACGTGCGTGCCTTCCGTGCCGCGCAGCTTCTCCAGCGCGGCAGCGTAGCCGAGGTCGCGCACGTCCGCGCCGTCAACCGCGAGGATGCGGTCGCGCGGATGAATCCCCGCTTCTTCGGCGGGCGAGCCGGCATATACCTCCATGACAAGGACGACGTTGTCGTCATCCGGGTCGGGCAGCACGGAGATGCCGATGCCGGCATACTCGGTGACATAGCTCTGCTGGAGGACCTGATACTCCTCTTTCGTCAGATAATGCGACCATGTGTCGCCCAGGCTGGAAACATAACCTTTGAGCGCGCCTTCCATGGCGAGGTCGGCGTCGTATTCGCCGACAAAAAACTTTTCAACATAGCTTTTGACGGTGTCAAACTTGGTATACACCGCTTTCTGGCGCGACAGATCCTCGAACTGGCTGTTGAAACGCGCGGTCATCACAAGAAAGGTGACGTTCACCGCCGCGACCGCCGCGAGGAACATCAGCATAAGCGCCGCGCCCCAGGTTGGTCTTTTCTTCATGAAATCTCCTTTGATCGATCGCAAGCCTGCGGCCGCGCCGCATCACAAAAAGGCGGCCGCTGAGAGCGGGAACTCAGCTTGCCTTTTTAAAATACTGCATCGGGTCGACGCTCTTACCGTTCACCTGCACCTCAAAGTGGAGATGGTTGCCGGTGGACCAGCCGGTGGAACCGACAAGCCCGATCTTGTCTCCCTTGGATACTTTATCGCCCTTGGCGGCGATGCGTTTGGACATATGCGCATAAAGGGTGGCGACCTTGCCGCCGTGATCGATGACGACGTAGTTGCCCCACGCGCTGGAATACGACGAAATGATGACTGTGCCGGAGTTCGCCGCCAGAATGGACGCGCCCTTCGGCGCGCTGATATCGCACCCTGTGTGGAGCTTGTTGACCTTCAGCACCGGGTGATAGCGCATGCCGTACGGGGAGGTGATGGTGTAATACCCCGGGCAGGGCCAGTCGAGCACGCCGCCGACATATTGGCTGTTGTTTTTCGCGGCAAGCTCAGCAACCATCTTCTTGATCTGTGCCTGTACTTTGTCCTCTTCCTCGGCGAGCTTCTTCAGCTCGTCCGCGGCGTTCTCTTCCTCGCTCTCCGCCTTTTTGATCAGCGCATCGCGTTCGGCGCTCTGCTTGGCCAGGCTGTTCTTCTTTTCAACAAGGGCGGCCTTTTCCGCCTCCTCGTCGGCCTTGGTCGTCTCCAGCTCCGCCTTGGCCTCGGCGACCTCAAGACGCGTCTGCTCCAGGCGCTCGAGCAGCGCGCGGTCGTAGTCGATGATCTGGCTGACGATCTCATACCGGGTAAGAAAATCCGTCAGGCTGTCGGAGGCGAGCAGCACGCTCATATAGTTGGAGGTGTCGTTTTCATACATGGCGCGAAGGCGCTTTTGGAAAAGGTCCTCTTCTTCCGCTTCGCGCGCCTCGGCGTCGGCAAGCTCCTGCGTTTTAACCTCGAGCTGGGCGGAAAGCTCGGCAATGACGCTGTTTGAAAGCTCGATATCCTGCTCCGTCAGCTCATACTGCCGGTCGAGCGCAGCCTTCTGCGCGAGGTATGCCTGCTTATCCTTCTGCGCGGCGGCAAGGTCCGCCTGCGCAGCCTTCTGATCCTTGGCAAGCGCCGCCTGCTGATCCTTGAGTTTTTTGAGATTGGCGTTCGACGCCGTCAGCGCCGAGGCCCACAGCATGCTCGACAAAAGCGACGCCACGAGCGCGAGGACAAGCACGCCGGAAATCGTCATCGCGACGATGCGCTTCATGCGCTCGCGGCGGGATTTTTTGATCACGGGTTTTTCTTTCATCACGGCCTCCTTGTCAGACTTTGAGATATTTACGGATCGTCAAAACGCTGCCGCCCACGCCGAAGATGAGCCCCGCGCCGGCGAACGCGCCCGCAAGGGTCGGCAGCACCGAGGAAAAGCTGACGAGCGTCGATGCGTCGAGCATTTTGAGGATCGTATCGCTTAAGTAATTGTATGCCACCCACTCAAGCCCCAGACCGATGAGCGCGCCGAAAAGGCCGAGCACCAGCCCTTCGACGACGAACGGCCAGCGGATAAAGGCGTTTGTGGCGCCGACCATTTTCATAATGGCGATCTCCTGCCGGCGGGTGAAGGTGGCCAGCTTGATGGTGTTGGAGACGATAAACACGGAAATGAGGCCCAGCACCACGATGATGCCCAGAGAAATGCCGTGCACGGTCTGCCGGATCTGGATCAATGCGGCGGAGACGTCGCGCCGGCTGTTGGTCTTGGCGATCTGCGGGATCTCCGCAAGGGCCTGCTCCGTCTGGGCATGCAGGGAGATGTCCTTCATCTTGATGGTAAAGCTGTCGCGCAGCGGATTTTCATCAATTCCGTCGAGCAGATCGGAATTTTCCCCCAAACTCTCGCGGTAATTCTCCAGCGCCGTGTCGCGCGAGACAAACTCGGCACTGCGGATGTTGTCAATCTTCATGATCTGGTCTTTGACGGCCATGGCCTCCTGGGTGGAGAGCTTTTCGTCGATAAAGACGACGATCTCGCTCTGATCGCCGATCTCCGACACGAGCCGGTCCAGGTTCAGCGCGATCAGGAAAAATGAGCCCGTCAGAAGAAGGCACACCGCGATGACGCCGACCGCCGCGAAGCTCATAAACCCGTGCAGAAAAATATTGGAGAAGCCCTCTTTAATAAAATACGCGGCCGTATTTCTAAACTTCAGTCTCTTCGATTTGCTCATCCTGATAATACCCGCCTGTCTTATCGCTTATGATGTGTCCGCCGTCGATGGCGACGACGCGTCTTGCAAACGTGTTTACAAGCTCCTTTTCATGTGTGACCGCGAGCACCGTTGTG
>CAKTWY010000222.1 GCA_934630445.1 uncultured Eubacteriales bacterium | reverse complement strand
CTGTTTTGAACGGGCACGCGAGTTTCAAACGCAAGCGTGGTTGCGTTTGAAGGCTGTCAAAAAACTACGTTTTTTGACAGCCTCAGCAGGAGCGCTCTTTTGCCGCCCGATTGCGGTAGGCGCCAGGCGGCCTGCCGTAAAAGCGGCGGAACGCCGCGGAAAAATGCTCGGCAGACGAATAGCCGACCGCTTCCGCCGCTTGCGCTACTGACGTGCCTGCATCCGACAGGAGCATCGCAGCGGCCGCCATGCGCGCCTGCATACGCTTTTGGAGAAAGGTGGCGCCGTATATCTTTTTGAGCAGGCGCTGCGTCTGGCGCGGGCCGAGATTGAGCCGCGCGGCAAGCGCTTCCAGCGTGAGCGTTTTGTATTCGTATAAAAAACATTCCTCAACGATCAGGTATTTATCGTCGGCAAGGTGAAGGTCAAATGAGCGCGCAGCCGGTACCGGCGCCTGTTCGCAGCTGCGCGCAAGCGTCACTATGAGCTGCGTCAGGAGCGCTTGCACAAATGAAAGATAACCCGCGCGGCGGCTTTCCAATTCGGAAAATATGGAGAGGATGAGCGGAGCGATTCCATCCTGGCCGTACGCGAACCAGAACGGCGTTTTTACAAAGGATTCGCCGGCGCCGTGTTCCTTTTCTGTTCGGCGCGGCGCCTGCAGCGACACCTTGAGATAAAGACAGTATTCCGTCATCGGATCGCTGGGGTCTGGGCGCTGCGCGTGTACGACGCCCGGACCGGTGACATAAAGTGTACCCGGCGCCAGCTGGTATGAGGTGCCGCCGATGAGAGCGTTGCCGCGGCCGCTTGCGATATAGTGGATCTCAAAGCTTTCCGGTCCATGGCTGTGAAGCGGAATGACGCGCTCAAACCGTTCGCAGACGAGGTTCAGTACAGAAAAGGCGCATCCATCCACCGAAAAGAAGATGTTTGCGCCGTTATAGCGCGTAAACATGCAAATGCCTCCTTCCTACGGCGTGGGCTTTCCGCCGCGCCGGATCGGCCGTGGGCCTAGCGCTGCCTTTATTGTAGCAGAATGGCAGAGATCCGGCAAGAAAAATGCGCTAACACGACAGAATGCTATATCAAAAGTCGCGTATGCGTCTTATTTTTTTCGCTGCCGGCCCTTATAATGGAGGCAGAAACAAAAACAGGAGGAGGCGCTGAGAAAATGAAAACAATGCAGGGAGCGATCCTGCCGGGAAACAGCACGGTTGAGCTGCGCACGTTCGACATCCCGAAACCGGGGTATGGGCAGGTGCTTGTGAAGACCATGGCGACCACGATCTGCGGAAGCGATATCCGCTGCATCTACCGCGAGCATACGGGAAAGGGCGCGGAGGGCTATATTCCCGGCACGATCGCCGGGCATGAGCCGTGCGGCGTTATCGTGGAAGAGGGCGAGGGGCTGAAGCGCTTTCAGAAGGGCGATCGCGTGATCGTCTACCACATCTCCGGCTGCGGCGTGTGCAACGACTGCAGACGAGGATATTATATCTCCTGCACAAGCAAACACCGCAGGGCGTATGGATGGCAGCGCGACGGCGGTATGGCGCCGTATATTCTCGCCGATGAAAAAGATCTGATCGCGCTGCCGGATGAGCTGACATATAAAGACGGCGCGCAGGTGGCGTGCGGTTTCGGCACGGTGTATGAAGCAATTGAAAAGATCGGTGTGTGCGGGAACGACGCCGTGCTGGTGACCGGTCTGGGTCCGGTCGGCCTGGCGGCGCTGATGCTTGCGCGCGCGATGGGCGCCAACCAGCTCATCGGCGTGGAGGTGAGCGATTACCGCATCGAACTGGCAAAGAAGCTGGGCCTTGCGGATGTGATCGACAAGGCGGACGACGCGGCGTATGAAGCCGTCATGAAGGCGACGCACGGGCGCGGCGTCGAGCGGGCGATCGACGCGAGCGCCTCCGACGCGGGGCGCAGGCTTGCCATCCGGGCAACGCGCGAATGGGGGAAGATCGCTTTTGTCGGCGAGGGCGGCAGCTGTTATTTTGAGCCGAGCCCGGACATCATTCACGGGCAGAAGACCATCTACGGCTCATGGGTCACGTCACTTTGGCGGATGGAAGAGCTGGTCGAGCGTCTTGTCCGCTGGAAGATCCATCCGGACAAACTGATCACGGATGAATTCCCGCTCGAGCGGGCGGATGAGGCGTATGCGCTGATGGCTGGCGGCAGGTGCGGAAAAGTCGCCGTGGTGTTTCCGGAATGAGCGGGGGAAGAGAGCATATTGATCCCGCCAGCGTGCCGCAGTGCACGCTGTATACGGGAGCAAAGATGCCGGCGATCGGGCTGGGAACCTTCGGTTCGGATAAATATTCTGCCCGTCAGATCGCCGAAGCGGTCTATGGCGGCGTGCGCGCCGGTTACAGGCTGATCGACTGCGCCGCAGTCTACGGCAATGAAAAGGAGATCGGCGCGGCGTTTCAAAAGCTGATCGGCGAAGGAACGGTCCGCCGGGAGGAGCTTTTTATCACATCGAAGGTCTGGAACGATCGTCACAGGGCGGTCGCGGCCTCCTGTGAGGAAAGCCTGCGCGATCTGGGCCTTGCCTATGTGGACCTCTATTTTGTGCACTGGCCGTTCCCCAACTATCATGCCCCGGGCTGCGGACCTGACGCGCGCAACCCGGATTCGAGGCCCTTCAGTACAGAAGAATTCCTCGATACATGGCGGCAGTGCGAGGAACTTGTCGAGCGCGGGCTGGCGCGGCAGATCGGCATGTCGAACATGACAGTCAAAAAGTTGGAAGCGGTGCTGCCACACTGCAGGATCAGGCCTGCCGCGATCGAGATGGAACTGCATCCCTCCTTCCAGCAGAAAGCACTGTTTCGCTATGTGACTGCGCGCGGCATCGTGCCGATCGGGTTCTGTCCGCTCGGGTCACCTTCACGGCCGGAGCGCGACCGGGCGGTTGATGATGTGTGCGACATGGAGCTGCCTGAAGTGCTTGAAGCGGCGCAGGTGCACGGCGTGCACCCGGCGCTCGTTTGCCTGAAGTGGGCAGTGCAGAACGGGCATGTTCCCATCCCCTTTGCCATCAAGCCGGATCAGTATTGGAACAATTTGAAATGCGTGACGGAAGACCTGCTCTCCGCTGCGGAAATGGCGGCGATTGCACGCGCCGATAAGAACTGCCGTCTGGTCAAAGGACAGGTGTTTTTGTGGCAGGGCGCTGAAAATTGGAAGGAACTCTGGGATGGGGAGTGATAGCTCTCAGTTCAGGCAGGTTTGCCCGCTTTCTGCTGTTTCACTGTCATCCTGAGCGTGAGCGAAGGATCCCGTCCGTTTGCCGGAATGCGCTCTTCTACGCTTGGGATTCTTCGGCGCGTTGCTCCTCAGAACGACAGGAGGTCCGTCAGCCTGAACGTCAAGCGATGGCCCTTTTGGGGCACGCGCGTGTCTCGTTTACCCGCAGGAAGAGATTCTCTCAGCCTCAAACGGCTATAAATGAAAGCCGTGCCAGCACAGCATACGCCGCGGCGCAATATTGGAAAGAAAAGCCCCGGCCGTATGGCCGGGGCTTGAGGCTGTCAATAAACTATGTTTTTTGACAGCCTTCA
>CAKTWY010000221.1 GCA_934630445.1 uncultured Eubacteriales bacterium | reverse complement strand
GCCTGGCCCTGTCGCAGGGCGGACTGCCGCATGTCATGCGGGAAGATATCAAACTTGTCGAGCCGCAGCTGGGCGTGTTTATCCGGCGGATCAAGGAGATATTTGCAGAGCAGACGCTGGATGCGACGCTGTGCTACCGCATGCGCCTCGGCATCCGCTGAGAGAGGCGGGGCGAACAATCAAAACGGGGTGCTGCAAACCAAGATGCGGCACCCCGTTGGTATATCACTGCGCGCAGGAGGAAGATTGGAGGCGTGCCTCATCCGAGGCGCTCATGCAGAACATGCTCCAGCTTTTTGAGCGCCCGCTTTTCAATCCTCGATACATAGGAGCGGGAGATGTTGCAGGTTTTTGCGATCTCCCGCTGCGTCAGCGGCGCATGGCCGAGGAGGCCGTATCTGCCGATAACGACTTCCTGTTCGCGTTCGTCCAGGCATTTGTAGATACTTTGATAGAGAAGACTGCTACGTTCGCTGCAGTCGATCTCATCGAGAATATCGTCGTCATGGCTTAAAATATCCATGAGGTTGAGCACATTGCCGTCTTTATCCGATTCGAGCGGTTCAGACAGGGATACCTCGCAGGATTGCTTTTTGAGTGTGCGGAAATACATCAGAATTTCGTTTTCGATACATCGTGCGGCGTATGTAGCCAGGCGCGCGCCTTTGTTGATATCAAAGGTGGAGATGGCTTTGATCAGCCCGATCGTGCCGATGGAAATCAGGTCGTCCTGGTCGCTGGCTGAGGCATAATATTTTTTGATCACGTGCGCGACAAGGCGGAGGTTGTGCTCGATGAGACGGTTTCGGGCAGCGAGGTCGCCGTCGGCTGCTTTCAAAAGGGCCTCACGCTCTTCCACGGCGGTAAGCGGACGCGGAAAGCAGCCGGCGCTTCCGGTAACGCGCAGCAAAAAATATGTGCAGTTCAGAAAGAGGGACAGGAGAGAAATCATCGGGGCACCTCCAACATTTTTGGCCGGACAAACGGATCTTGATTTTTGCAGGATGCGTTTCAGCGAGATTTTGAATACATTGTTACATTTTATGGGAAAAAAGCTCTTTTGTTGCAAGTCCGCGATAAATGACATATAATATTAATGGACCCTCACAAAATAAAGGAGCTTAGTGATGTATCTCCAAAACGATTTGAAAGGCTATATCCGTTCCCTCAGCGAGGAATGGGTAAAAATCCGCCGCGATTTACATAAGATCCCGGAACTGTCGAACAGGGAATTCAAAACGCAGCGCTATATCATGGACTATCTTGATAAAATTGGAATTGAAAATCGGCCGGTTGCCGACACCGGCGTCTATGCGATTCTCCGCACGGGCCTCCCGGGGCCGAATATCGCTTTCAGAGCGGATATGGACGCACTGCCTTTGAGCGAGGAAGCAAAGCTGCCTTACGCATCCGGACATACAGGATGCATGCATGCCTGCGGACACGATGCGCACATGACGTTTGTTCTGGGGCTTGCACGCGTACTCAGTGAGATGCGCGCCGAGCTTTGCGGCAATATTGTCTTTTTATTTCAGCCGGCGGAAGAGAATATGGAGGGAGCCGGTATGATGCTTCGGCAGGGCGTACTAAACGATCCCGTGATCGAAGCTGTTTTTTCGGCGCATGTATGGAATCTTCCAGCAGGGCAGATCCTTGTAAAGCCGGGCCCTGTCATGGCGTCGGCGACCTTCTTCCAGGTCAAGATCCTTGGAAAGGGCGGGCACGGCGCGCAGCCGCACGCGTGCTCCAATCCCATTTCGGCGGGGGCTCATGTGGTAGAGGCGTTTGAGAGCTGTGCGGCAACGATGATCGATCCGCTTGAACCGGTGGTAGTTTCCGTGTGCAGCTTTCGCAGCGGCGATGCGTGCAATGTGATTCCCGCGTCGGCGGAGATTCTCGGTACGATACGGACGTATAACGACGAGGTATACAAGCTCGTCTGCTCAAAGCTCGACCGCATTGCCAAAAATATCACCGGGGCATATCAGTGCGATTATAATTTTGAGGTGCTTTGCAAAAATGCGGCGACGATCAACGACCGTCCGCTGGCGGAGTGGGCGTATCATACGCTGGCAAAGACCTTTGACAGGAAGCAGCTGCTGACTGATATGGCGCCAGCCATGACGGGGGAAGATTTCGGCTTTTTCGGAAAATATGTTCCCTGTCTGTTTATGTGGATCGGTGTGGCAAATCAGAGCAAAAAGATAGTGTCAGAGCTGCACAGCCCGGAATTTAATATCGACGAGGATGTGCTTGCAGATGGAGTGGCGGCATTTGCCGCGCTCGCGCTGGAGAAGTGCCTGATCAAAGAATAAATCCGGCGGTTTCGGCGCGCACCTTATGGAGGTGAACGGCTAAACAGGCCGAAACCTACTCAGATATGAAAAAGCGAGGTGAAATTTCAACTCGCTTTTTGTTCCGTAAAATTAAACAATTTCCTGTTCCAATGAATCAAATTCAGGAGTAGAGAAAAATGCGCCTAATGTGATATCCAGTCCGTCGCACAGCTTTTTGATCGTGATGATGGATACATCTCTCCTGCGTTCATCTAATAAGCTATATACAGTGGATGGCGTTATGCCCGAAATGGTTGCTAATTCATTTGGCTTTATGCTTTTTTCTCGGCAAAGAAATTGAATTCTCGCTGCAACAACGTCCTTAACCGTCATGCTCTCACCCCAAGGAAATTGTAAAAAAAATTACGCAAATGCGTATACGCACTTGCGTAATTATGAATTTTAATATATAATATTTTTCATCATAGATTTTTAGTGTATCGAAAGGAAACGCTAGACCACTTAACTGTCTATAGTATTATGATTGGCGCCTCCTGTATAAAATATGCTGAAAACACAAGGATCAATCTGCACACTCGAATGCAGGCAGTATAGTGCGCGTTCCGACCGCATGTGTTTCATTTCGGATTGGAGTGATACATTGGATACGAAGTCTCTCTTAGAAAAGAATGAAAATGCAGTGAACCGGGCTGTACCGGAGCGGAGCGCCCATAACGCAATGGATGGCATGCGTGCGGAATTTAAGGAAGCCATGGACAGTTATGAAGTATTTTATGAGGAATACTGTGCTTTTCTAGCAGAGTATGAAAAAAATCCAACCGACTTGTTACTGCTGGCTCAATATGCTGACATGGTGTCGAAACTTGCCGAAACAGACCAAAAATTTGCTATATGGGAAAACAAAAACATGAACCATACAGAGTTGACCTATTATTCAGCGCTCAGCAATCGTATTACACAGAAGCTGCTTGAAATAGTATGATAACATGCAAAGGCACCGTAGACGCTTGGGTTTTTCGTAAGGCTGCGACTATAACGCTTGACAGAAGTACTGTCAGGCGTTATAGTTTAATCATACTGTATTATATGTAATAGAACAGTTAGAACATAAAACGAATGAGGGGGGTGCCAATTTGCTGCACATCGATTATAACGACCGAAGGCCGATCTATGAGCAGCTGTGCGAGCAGATCAAACAGATGGTGCTGCTCGGCGTATATGCGCCCGGAAGTCAGCTGCCGTCGGTGCGTCAGCTCGCGGTAGAGCTTGCGCTCAATCCAAATACCG
>CAKTWY010000220.1 GCA_934630445.1 uncultured Eubacteriales bacterium | reverse complement strand
GTACGTCCGGCAAGGTGACGCTTACCTATAAGGGCTATGCGACGGACGGCGAAAGCTATACGGGTAAGATCATCATCAATGTCGGCCAGAGCGATTCCGATGCGATCCGCTATGAGACGTCGTCCGGCAAGGCGGTGACGTTTGACGCAGCGGCCTTCAATACCGTTTGCCGGGAGGAGCTTGGCGCCAACCTCTCCTATGTGAAATTCACGCTGCCCTCGTCGTCGGACGGGAAGCTTTACTACAACTACACTTCCTCAGGCGACTACGACGCGGCGGTTTCCTCCTCCACGAAATATTACAGGAGCGGTGACCCGTCTGTTTCCGACGTGAGCTTTGTACCCAAGGCAGGTACGTCCGGCAAGGTGGAGATCGCCTATAAGGGATATGACACGACGGGTGACTCGTACGCCGGAACCGTGATCATTACGGTGAAGAAGGCCGCTGCGGCAAAGGACATCAGCTACTCTGTGCAGAGCGGAAAAGTCCTCACATTCGACGCGGACGATTTCAGCGAAGTGTGCCGCAGCGCGACCGGTGAAACGCTTTCGTACGTCAAGTTCTCCCTGCCCTCCTCTTCGGACGGAAAGCTCTATTATAACTACAAATCCGCAACGGATTACGGCCAGGCGGTGTCGTCTTCGACGAAATATTACCGCAATTCCTCGCCGTATCTGTCCAGCGTGAGCTTTGTGCCCAGCGCCAACGCCAAGGGAAAGGTTACCATCCCTTATACGGCGTGGGATGCCGACGGCAACGAGTATGACGGAAACGTCGTGATCAAGGTCAGGCCGAAAGAGGGCAAATCGGAATATTTCATCGATATCACCGTCAACTTCTATTGGGCGGGGCCCGCGGTGGATTACCTGTATGAAAATTCGATCTCCATGGGCATCGGCGGCAATCAGTTCAGCCCCCAGACGAACATCACACGCGGCGACTTCATGCTGATGCTCTACCGCGCGTTCGGCCTTAAGGGCGGGAAGCATTCCGGCGACTTTGCCGATGTGCCGCGTTCGAGCTATTATTATGAGGCGATTTCCGCGGCAAAGGACCTGGGCATCGCACAGGGGCATAACAATCGCTTTATGCCGACAAGCGCGCTGACGCGCGAGGACGCGATGGTTCTCATCACCCGTACGCTTGAGGTTGCAGGCAAAGCCCCGGAGAAGGGGAAGACTTCGAGCCTGGCCGCCTTCAGCGACCGCAGCTCAATCTCCAGCTACGCTGAGGTGTCGGTCGCCACGCTTGTAAAGGCAGGTATCGTGCAGGGCGACAACGGGAAGATCCGCCCCAAGAGCAGCATCACCCGCGCGGAAATGGCGGCGCTGCTTTACAGGATCCTTGCCGAATAAAACGCAAAACAGTTCAAAAAGCCCGCCGCAGGACCTTGTTCCTGCGGCGGGCTCTTTCAATTTGGCCGGTGTATGCACGGCAGGGAGGCGCCGCACCGTGATCAGCGGGGCACGCTGCACACCGAACGCGGCAGCTTTTTCCGGATCAGGCAGGCAAGCGTACAGGAGAGAAGATCGCCGGGCAGAAAGATCAGACAACAGTAGATCAGGATCGTCTGCGCCGGACGCGGAGCGCCGAGGTAAACGGTCGTGATCAGAGCAAAATAGAGCATGCCCAGCGCATATACCACAGCGAGACCCGCGCACGACGCGGCAAAAAGTGCGGCAAAGGAGCATTTTTCTCCCTGCGTCAGCTTGCCGACGAGCCACGCGCACAGCACAAAGCCCAGAAGATATCCAAAGGTCGGCTGCAGCACGTATGCCGGGCCGCCGCCCTGGGTGAAGACCGGAACGCCCAGAAGCCCGATGAGCACATAAATGCCGACGGACAGCGCACCCAGCCGCGGCCCGAGCAGAAGCCCGGCAAGCGTCACAAAAAATGTCTGCAGAGTAAAGGAGATCAGACCCATTGGAACGCGGATAAAAGCGCCGAGGGCGGAAAGCGCGGCGAAGAGCGCCACGAGAGTGATGCTTTTCGCGTTCAGAAACGAAGAGTGCTTCATATGGTACGCCACCTTTCTCAGGGCACACAGCGCCCCGCACTGCATTATAGCATGTGCGGCGCATTATTGTCAACTTTTTACATATTGAAAGTTGACAATAATCAAAACAGTGTCATGCCGACGATTCGGGGAAAAAAGAGGGCTGCCGAAAGCGGCAGCCCAATCATTTTAGCCTTCGATCCCCGCGGCAGGCAGCAGATCATGGAAGCTGTGAATATACAGATCGGCCGTGCGGACGATTTCATCCTTTTCATAGTCGCAGTACGGCTCGTATACGCCAACGGCGTAAAAGCCGCCGGCTTTCGCGCCCCGGATGCCCGCGCAGATGTCCTCGAAAACGGCGCAGTCTGCTGCCGGGAGGCCGAGGCGCGCTGCGGCGAGCAGGTAAACATCCGGATGCCCCTTGCCGCGCGGCACTTCCTTTACGGTTGCAAAGGTGTCGAAGAGGCCGTACACGCCGTTTCGCTCGAGCGCGGGGCGGTAGAGCGCTTCCTCCGAGGCGGTGGCGACCGCCAGGCGCACGCCTTGCGAGCGGAGGTGCGCGAGATAATCGCGCGCGCCGGGCTTTAAGCCGACCCGGTGTGCATAGGCATCGGCCGCCATGGCGCGCCATTCGGCGATGATGTCCTCCGGAGACTCGCGCAGGCCGAAGGCGGAGATGGTATATTCCGCCGCCGCCTGAAAGGACATGGGCGTCACGGTCTCGACATATTCGCGCGTGACGGGGATGGCGCGTTTGGCGAGAAAATCGATATCGATGCGCCCCCACACGTCCATGGAGTCGAGCAGTGTGCCGTCGAGGTCAAAAATGGCGCCTTTGATGTGTTTCATATTCGTTTCCTTTCAGCCGCGGAAGCGCCGGATGAGCGTGCGCGCCGCGCCTTCAATATCTTCTTTCGCGACAATGGCGGACACGACGGCAAGGCCGTCGACTCCCGTATCGCGAAAATGCGGGGCCGTCTGTTCGTTGATACCGCCGATGACGACGATGGGGAGGGATACCGCCTGGCGGATCTGGCGGAGGGCGTCCATCGTGACGATGCACGCGTCGTCTTTCGTCGCGGTGGCGTACATTGCCCCGACACCGAGATAGTCCGCGCCGTCGCGCGCGGCGCTTACCGCCTCGGCGAGCGTCGAGGCGGATACGCCCAGGAGCATTTCGCGCCCGATGACGCGGCGCACCTCGCGCGCGGGGAGGTCGCTCTGCCCGATGTGCACGCCGTCCGCCCCGACTTTTGCTGCCAGTGCCACGTTGTCATTGATGATCAGATTTACGTTGTATTTATGGCAAAGCTCCAGCAATTCTTTTGCCTCCTGCTCAAAATCCGCTTCCGAAAGTTCCTTTTCCCCTACCAGACCGGCGATTGCGTAAGCAGCCGCAACTTTCATTTCATCGTTGATGTCTCGCGCTCTTACGTCTAATGCTCCCCGGAAAATTCCCGGAA
Organism: uncultured Eubacteriales bacterium; assembly: GCA_934630445.1. Lineage (GTDB taxonomy): Bacteria > Bacillota > Clostridia > Oscillospirales > Butyricicoccaceae > CAKTWY01. The sequence continues at coordinate 127 of CAKTWY010000220.1, read as the reverse complement.
ATGCCAGGACATTATTGATCTGGTTTGGGAAATCACTTCTTCCGGTGCCGACAACTGCTGCACCAGCTTTTTTTGCCAGATCCGGCATAATTTCCGGGATCGGATTCGCCATAGTAAAGAGAATTGG
>CAKTWY010000219.1 GCA_934630445.1 uncultured Eubacteriales bacterium | reverse complement strand
GCGCCGTACTGCGCAAGGATGTCGAGCAGCACATCGGTAAGGGCCGTATCCCCCGCAGCGTTCGACGGCGGCAGCATGCACGGCCCGTCGTCAAACGTCATGGCGACAACGCGCTCCTGCGGCGGCGCGACAAATTCCACGCGCCGGACAGGCGAGAGAGCGCGCCCCGCCCACTCCTTGCGTTTTTTCTTGATCTGCTTATTGACCTTCCTGGCCAGCTGATATAAGATCATGCTTTGTTTCCCCTTCCAGTGTGCGCGTGAACAGCAAATGCAGCGCATAAAGCCTGCGCGCGACCGTGCCGTAGTAAAACTTCAGCTGCAGTTTGACCGTATGCAGCCAGCTTTTGCGCCCCGATTTTTCACTGCGGATCATACCGCTCAGCGCGCTGTCGTCTGGGAATGCCGGCGCGCCGAAAAGCCGCCCGCCCGCCTGGAGCGCCCTGCGCAGCGCATCTGCGGAAAGCGCTTCGCCTTCCAGCGCAAGCTCCGTGCAGGCGTTGGCCACCTCATGCGGCAGATGCGCGTCGCTTGAGGCGACAAACGCGAGGTCGGACGCTGCAAAATACGCGATCGCCTCACTGTTATAATCGCGCCCGCGCACAAATGCTGCGCGCGAATTATAACACTCGACGGCGTCAAACCAGGGCAAATACGCCTCAAACGCACGCGTCTTTGCGCACATCGGATGCGCCAGGATCGCGACGCCTCCCTGCGCACGGATACGTTCGAGCACCTGTGCGGCGCTGTACGGCGCTTCCCCCAGGCCCTCAAAAAGATCCGGCGTAATGAAAAGCCCCAGAATATGGCCGATCTCGGTCGAAAACTCCGTACCGAACAGGAGCGTAACGTCTCCATACGCGCGCATGGCGCCGCCTTCGCGCAGCGCGTTATGATCGCAGACTGCCGCGAGCAAAACGCCCGCTTCCTGCGCGCACGCGGCGATCTCCTCCGGCTCCATCCCGGAGTCGACAAAGACGAGTGGATATGCAGATCGCATTTCATCTGTTGTCCTCCTCACTGCGTATTTTCCTGCCGCCCGCGGCGTACCAGGCCGCGCAGATAGCAAAAAAACGGCGCACAGTCGCTGAAGCGGAAAAGCCCATCCTTTACCCCAGGCGTAAAATACTCTTCAAAAAAACCGCCGAGCGCCTTCGCTGCACCGTCTCGCGCCGCCAGCTCGCGCAGCGCCAGAAGATTCTGTGGAAAGTAATGCATCCGCCGCCCGACCTGGTAGCGCACTTTTGTATTCTCCTGCAGCGCTTCCCCGAACGACAATCGTGCAAGGGAGTCATAAAGCGTGGAGGCGGCCACCTCCACCAGCGCCGATGAACCCCAGAAGCGCGGGTTGATCTCCATCAGATAAAAGCCGTTCTCCGCCCCGCCCTTGAATTCCGCCATGCCGACGCCTGTATAGCGCGTCTTTTCCACAAGGATCTGCGTCATGCGCAGCAGTTCCGCTTCATAGATGCTCTCACAATAGGCGGAAGGCCCCCCCGCAAGCGGATATTCACGCAGCCGTCTGTGGCAGATAAAATCGACGATCTCATGCGAGCGGTTGGCCACAAAGCCCACGCCGTAGCCGTCGCCGGCAATATACTGCTGCACCACAGGGTCCTCTTGCACAGCGGAAAACCGGGCATACACCGCCCGAAGCTCCTGCGCATTTTGAACGATAGCGTATCGCTCGCGCGGTTTTAGATGCAGAAGTTCGCCGCTGCGATACTTGACCACGCACGGAAACACATCTGCCTCCTCCGGACCGGCATAAGTGCGCGGCGCTCGTACCGGAGCGCCTTCTATCTGTTCCAGAAGCCGGGCTGTGTCGTTACAAAGGGAGAGCGTCTCATCCGACGGAATCAAAAAGTGCGCGCGGGCGCTGTGCTCTGCGCGATTCAAAAGCGCCATCGTACGCTGAGAGACAGCCAAAAGCGCATAATCGCCGTATTTTTCGCCCAGCGCATCAAGCGTGGCGGAAAACGCCTGTGCGTCGATCCGCTCGCACGCAGCGGCGCCGCTGCTGCGGAAACCGAGGATCTCCCCCTCCGGCACGTCGGTATATTCGCACGCCACGACCCGGTACCCGGCTTTTGCAAGCGAACGGATCATCGGCACTGTAAAACGGTATCTTGCGTCTGTAATGACAGCAGTCTTCATATCCTTCTCCTGCGGCGGGCATGTCCAATCCATGCACACCATCTCTGACGGCACGCCGTAAAATTTTAGCGCGTCGCCTCTTCGATTCCGACATGCGCCTGGTAATAACCGCTTCGCGGTTATTATACCAGCTCAAAGGGAAAAAAGCTATTCCCATTTTCTCACCCGCGCTGCGCCTCCTTCACCAGGAAGGCGAGAAGCGCGCGGCAGCCCGCGTCAATATCACGCCACGCCGTCTCAAAATCACCGGTATACCAAGGGTCCGCCACGTCGCCCGGATGGTCGGTAAAATCCATCAGCAATTTCAGCTTCCCCACCGGGTCGCTGCCGAACAGGCGGCGCATATTGCGCATGTTCGCTGCATCCATACCGATGATCCAATCGCATCGATTGTAATCTTCGCGCCGCAGCTGCCGTGCGCGCTTCCCAGACGGGTCGATGCCGTGCTCCAACAGCTTGCGCCGCGCAGGCGGATAAACAGGATTGCCGATCTCCTCTGTGCTCGTCGCGGCGGAGGAAATTTCAAACGCCTGCTTAAGCCCCGCCTTGTCCGCCAGATCGCGCATGATAAACTCTGCCATCGGACTGCGGCAAATATTGCCGTGGCAGACGAAAAGGATCCGTTTCAATTGCTCGGCCTCCTTATTTTACGCCGTATATACGGACTCAATTGCCGCAACAGAGCCGTCTTTCAGGCTGATATAAGGGGAAAACGTGATTGTCTGCTCCTCCGCTTTCACCGTGACGAGGGCCGAGGGCATAATGTCGCTTGGGTTGCAGCGCAGCAGAACAGGCAGGGCCGTCGTCATCTGCCCGCCGGCCGGTGTCAGATTGCCGCCATCTTCCAGCTCAACCGCTGCGAGTGTGACCACAGTGCCCCGGTGCTTCGGCAAAATGAGGTAACGCTCATCACCGCCCGCGTCAAAGCCGACTATATCCTGATCCGTAAGCGACAGCGGCAGGTCGTACGCCGCCTGCAGCTGTGCAAAACGCTCTTTTATCTGTGCTTCGTCTGCTCCAAGAAAAAGCACTGCGCAAAGATCGTCTTTCTTGTCATCCTGAATGGTATAAAACGAATTCACGTTCGTTCCCTCCGGTGCGGGAGGTGTTTGTTCTGTAGTACCGCCGCTGCATCCGGCAAACACGATACAAAGCAGCTGTGCCGTTAATATCAGGCATAAAAATCGTTTCATCGCTTCCTCCAAATCATCGGTGCCAAAGCCGCATGCTTTGACGTCGCCCCTCTCCGTTTTTCTGCAGCTATGATAAAAGGCACAGTGTTTTTTCAAACACCGTGCCTTTTGGAGCTGTTGATGCGATTCGAACGCACGACCTCGTCATTACCAATGACGTGCTCTGCCTACTGAGCTACAACAGCATAAATGGCGACCAAGATGGGGCTCGAACCCACGACCTCCAGCGTGACAGGCTGGCGTTCTAACCAACTGAACTACTTGG
>CAKTWY010000218.1 GCA_934630445.1 uncultured Eubacteriales bacterium | reverse complement strand
AGGGTCCGCTTCCGGGGCAGTTTCCGCCGCGCGGCATTATCCCAAAAACATCGTGATCACAGCCGTAAAAATACCTGCGACACAGATCGCGATGGAAGACATCGCCCCGTGCGTTTCTGACAGTTCCACCGCCTTGGAAGTGCCGATGGCGTGGCTGCATGTGCCGATGGCAAGGCCCGCCGCTACCGGATCGTCCTGCACGCGGAAAAGGCGCGCCAGCGCGGGCGCCGCAACGGCGCCCATCACCCCCGTCACCACGACAGCCGCCACCGTGACGGGCACATTCGCGCCGAGGCGCTCGGACACGGCCATGGCGATCGGCGTCGTAACTGACTTCGGAACGAGGGAGAGCGTGAGCATCCGGTCAAGACCGAACAGCCTGCTCAGCCCCAGCACGCTTCCCACCGACACGACCGATCCCGCCGCCGCCCCCGCGAGCACCGGCAGCAGGTTGCGGCGCAGAACGTCGAGGCGCGCGTAGATCGTCAGCGCCAGCACCGCCGTCGCCGGCGCAAGGAAAAGCGAGATCACACTTCCGCCCTGCATATAAGCTTCATACGGGATGCCGAGCGCCTTCAGCACCAGGATGATCAGCGCCACAGCGACGCAGTACGGGTGTGCCAGCGGCGTTTTGAGCCTGCGGTTCACGATCACGCCGCATTCAAACGCAAAAATACTCAGCGTGATGCCGAAAAGCGGCGAGGCAAAAAATTCACGCATCTCTTCCCCTCCTGCCAAACTTTTTCTGCAGTGCGGCCACCGCGCGCACCGTCCAGGCCGTCGCGCCGAAGGTCAGTACCGTCGTCACCGCGCAGATCAGGACGAACGCGACAAGTTCCGAGCGGATCGCGCCATAATTCTCCATCAGCGCCACGCCCGCCGGCAGAAAGAAAAACACCATGTTGGAAAGCAGAAAATCCGCCTTCTGACGAATGTGATCGGGCTTGAGCAGTCCGGACAGCAAAAGCGCGAAGAGGAGGAGCATGCTCACCAGACTTGCCGGGAAGGGAAACGGCAACGCCGCGGAGATGCCCTCTCCTGCAAGGCATACGCCGAGCACAATGCCGATCTGCAATAACAATTTCATACGTGATTCTCCAGACGTCAAAAGATTCCATGAACAGACCTGCCGTCAGATTCATGGACGGCTTTATTATAATATGGCAGCCTGCCCGCGTAAAGGGCAGAAGTAGACAAACCGTCCTCCATTTCCCTTTTTTGTGCTGATGTTCCTCCTCTGCGCGTCAAAGCGCGCCTGAAGCTCCCTTACCTGTTTGTGCTTTTGGCGGAAACTTTGCCAAAATAAAGGGGGCAGTCTTTCAAGCAAGACTGCCCCCGCAAACCGGTGTCAGTTGTCCACTTCTCTCATAAAAATCATTACATCATTCGCCCATGTGCAAAACTTCCAGCCTTGTGCACCTAATTCATTCCACTCATTTTCCATTTCAGATACTTTTTTATCAAAATCAAATCCAATTTTACTTTTCACCTTAACAAACTTGTATGCGTATTTTTTCATCATGATCCCTCCACACCTTCAAATGATTACTGCCTTATCCTTACGTGTATTGTATCATGGCAGAAGGTCATGATGCAACGGCCATATGCCGTCTCCAACGGCATGGCCATCACTTTTTCGCGCCGTCTCGGAGAGACGGCATGCGTATGATAAAACAGCCGCAGAGCGGCTGTTTTATCATACCATCTCGTACAAAGCAAAGTCAGCGCGGCGCGCGAAGTACTCCCTTTTCTTTTACGCGCCTTTATGGTAGACTGAATATAAATTGCCGGAGATCATCCGCGTCGTTTAAGGTGTGTTTTTGTATGAACTTAAGAGAACGGCTCTACCTTTCCACCATTGCGGAGGACGCTGCCCGCTTGGCGCGCGGCGAGTCGCTCGGCGTCGAGCTTGCAGCGTTCTGCACCGCTTCCAATATGGACATGCCCGATTTCGCCGTATGGAGCAAGCGGGCCGAGGAGGACTGTGCGGGGACGCGCGGCGTGATCTTTCACGCGCCGTTCGCCGAGCTTTTTCCTTCGGCGATCGATCCGCTTGCCGTGCGCCTCGCCGAAGAGCGGCTGAATCAGGCGTACGCCCTTTGCGAACGTTTCGGTGCGCGGCGGATGGTCGTGCATTCCGGATTCGTACCTACCATTTATTATAAAGAGTGGTTCACGGAGCGCTCCGTGCTGTTCTGGCGCAGGTTTCTGACTGACAAGCCCGCCGCTTTCGAGCTGCTGATCGAAAACGTGCTGGAGGACGAGCCATACACGCTCGCCGGGATGGTGCGGCAGATCGATGATCCGCGCGCAAGGCTCTGCTTCGACGTCGGGCACGCCAACGCCGCGCATTCCAGCGTACCGCTTGCCGATTGGGCGCGGATATTCGCCCCCGCGCTCGCGCACGTGCACCTGCATGACAACGACGGTTCGCACGACTGGCACCGCCCGCTCGGCGAGGGAACGATCGATTTCGGCACGCTCCTGCCGCTCCTGTCCAGCCTCGCCCCGGACGCCAGCTTTACGATCGAAAACCTGCGCTGCGCGCCTTCGCTTGATTATCTGCGCGCGCACGGCTGGCTGTGAGCTGCTGTCCGCAGGACTCTGCACTGTTTCAAACCACCTGAAAGAGGGATTTTAATGGAAGAACAGGACCTGTTTTCTATCATCGGCGCCGTGCGCGGCCTTGACGAGGCTGCCATGGCGCGTGCGCGCGAGCGGCAGGACCGCCTTGCCAAGCCGCCGAAAAGCCTCGGCCGGCTGGAAGCGCTCTCCGTTCAGCTCGCCGGCATTACCGGAAGCGTACATAATGAGATAAAGCGCCGGCGCATCGTCATCCTCTGTGCCGACAACGGCGTTGTGGAAGAGGGCGTATCGAGTGCGCCGCAATCGGTGACCCTCGCGCAGACCATCAACTTTACGCGCGGACTGACGGGCGTCGCGTCCCTGGCGCGCCATTTCGGCGACGAGCTCGACGTCGTCGACGTCGGCATCAACGCCCGCTTTTCCTGCCCAGGCGTGCTCGAGCGCAAGATCGCCATGGGCACCAAAAACATCGCCCGGGAAGACGCGATGACGCGCGGCGAATGCGTACGCGCGCTTCTCACCGGCATCGAGCGCGCGCAGGCCGCGCCGAGCACGTCGACATCCTCGGCGTGGGAGAAATGGGCATCGGCAACACGACCACTTCCTCCGCCGTGCTCTGCGCGCTCACCGGCCTTGCCCCTGACGAGACGGTCGGCCGCGGCGGCGGCATCACGGAGGAGAGCTTTTACCGCAAAAAGCGCATCGTTGCGGATGCGCTGCGCGAGCGTGCGCCGGACGCGGACGATCCCATCGACGTGCTTGCAAAACTCGGCGGCTTTGACCTTGCGGCGATGGCAGGCGTGTTTATCGGCGCTGCATACTGCCGCATGCCCGTCGTGATCGACGGATTTATCTCCGTCGTCGCCGCGCTCGCCGCGGCGCGCCTGTGCCCTGCGTGCCGCGCGTATATGATCCCGTCGCACGCGTCGTTCGAACAGGGATATGCGCACGCGCTGCGCGCTCTGCAACTCGAACCGATGCTTCAGCTCGACATGCGCCTCGGCGAGGGGAGCGGCTGTCCGCTGGCATTTGTACTCGTCGGCGCGGCCTGCGCCGTCATCAACGACATGGC
>CAKTWY010000217.1 GCA_934630445.1 uncultured Eubacteriales bacterium | reverse complement strand
GATATCCTCGCGCGTCTCGTCGCCGGGGCGCACGGCGATGATGTTTGCATACGTCTTGGCGGAGTCGCCGTTCGGGTCCTCGGTGACGAGAACGGTGTCGTTGACGCCCGCGCCGATGGCGTAGTTGCCGTTGATGACGGCAAGGTCCACATCCGGCAGCGCGCCGGGGATCTTATCCGCGTCGAGCTCGATGATCTCGATGTTTTTCGGGTTCTCCGTCACGTCGAGGACTGTCGCTTCATAGCCCACGTCATGATTGACTTTGATCAGGCCGTTCGCCTCCAGCAGATAAAGCGCGCGCGCTTCGTTGCTGCCGTCGTTGGGAACAGCGACCTTCCCACCGTCCGCAAGCGCCTCGAGCGAAGCGGCGCGGCCCGGATAGATGCCAAGCGGTTCATAGTGGATGCTTGCTGCGGAGATGAGGTCCGTGCCGTTGCCGGCGTTGAACGTGTCGAGGTACGGCTGATGCTGGAAGTAGTTCGCGTCCAGGTCGCCGTCGGAAAGCGCGGTGTTCGGCAGGACGTAATCGTCGAATTCGACGATCTCGAGCTCGATGCCCTGCTCTGCGAGGAGAGGCTTCGCCGCTTCAAGGATCTCGGCGTGGGGCGCGGGCGAGGCGCCGACCTTGAGCGTGGCGCTCTTCTTCCCCGCGCAGGCGGTGAAGGAAAGGGAGAGCGCCGCGGCGCAAAACACTGCGAGGATGCGTTTACCATGTTTCATAATCATACTTGCTCCTTTGTAAACAGAATGGATGTATCCCAGGGGCGGGCACGCGCGTTTGCCCGCGCCTGACAAAAGCGGAGGTCCGCCTTTGCACGTGATAGTCGCTGGGGAAAACCGGAACTGCGCCGGTTTTTGCGTTATTTGTTGCGCTTGTCAAGTTTGCGCGCAAGGAAGTTGAAAAACGCCTGGATGACGCAGACGATGATGATGAGCAGCACCAGCGTCATGTACATGACCGACGGCGTGAAGCGCTGAAAGCCGTAGCTGTAGCCGATTTTGCCCAGGCCCCCTGCGCCGAGCGCGCCGGCCATCGCGCCGTAGCCGATGAGCGTGATGGTCGTGATGGAGAGGCCGCGCACGATGCTCGGCACGCTCTCGACGAGAAAGACCTTGAAGATGATCTGCAGGTTTGTCGCGCCCATACAGCGCGCAGCTTCGATGACGCCGGGGTCGATCTCCTCCAGGCTCGACTCGATCATGCGCGCGACAAAGGGCGCGGCGCTGACGACGAGCGGCACGATGGCGGCATTCTCGCCGATGGCGGTGCCGACGATCATGCGCGTGAAGGGGAAGAGCGCGCCGACGAGGATGATGAACGGGATGCTCCTGAGGACGTTCACGACCCAGCCGAAGGCGGCGTTGAAGGGCTTGTTTTCTGCAATGCCGCCCTTTTTGGTGATAAAGAGCGCCACGCCCATCGGCAGACCGAGCGCGTAGGAGAAAAGGGCGGACAGCACCGTCATGTACAGCGTGTCGAGCGTACCCTCAGCCAGCAGGGGGAGATATCTTGTAAACATTTCATTCATCGAAGGTCACCTCATCTCCGAGAAGAAGCTTTGTAATGGAACTGGTCGGCTGGCTAAACACCCGGGCGGTATCGCCGCTCTCGACAAAGTGCGAGGAGTCAATGACCGCCACCTTGTTGCAGATGGACTTGACAACGCTCATCTCATGCGTGATGATGACGATGGTCACGTTCATCGTCCGGTTGATCTCCTGAAGCAGCTCAAGCACGGCCTTCGTCGTGAGGCTGTCGAGCGCGCTCGTCGGCTCGTCGCACAAAAGCACTTCCGGACGCGTCGTCAGAGCGCGGGCGATCGCCACGCGCTGCTTCTGTCCGCCGGAAAGCTGGGAAGGATAGCTCCCCGCGCGGTCACGCAGCCCGACAAGGTCGAGCAGCTCTTCCACGCGCTTTTTGATCTCTTCCTTGGGCACATGCGCCAGGGAAAGCGGAAAGGCGACATTGTCGAAGACATTTTTCTGCATCAGCAGGTTGTAGCCCTGGAAAACGACGCCCATCTTGCGGCGCATCTCGATCAGCGCGCGGCCTGTGAGCGACGCGGTATCGACCCCGTCGAGGAGCACTTTTCCGCTCGTCGGCGTCTCGAGCATGCACAGGCATCTTAAAAGCGTGCTCTTGCCGGCGCCCGACATGCCGATGATGCCAAAGATGTCGCCGCGTGCAATCTCAAGGCTGACGTCCTCGAGTGCGGTGACCTCGCCGGACTTATCGCTGAATATTTTGCTCAGATGATCGATTTTGATCAAACGGAGTCACTCCTGTCTTTCTTCATATCCGCTTGTATGCGGTGGGAAGGCGGGCACGAAGGAAATAAAAAAAGCCCCGCCCCTGAAAATCTTCAAGGACGAGAGCTGATGCTTCGTGGTACCACCTTGGTTCGCCGCAATCATGCGGCCTCGACGCTGCGGGCGATAAACACCGACAGCCGGGCACTGTAACGGGTGCGGCCCGTCGCGGACTCAACATCGCCCGCGCAGCTCGTGGAACCATGTTCGCGCCGCTCCTTCCCGCCCCTTTTCAGCTGCCGGGGCTCTCTGCAGGGAACTTGCGGCGTTACTCTTTCCGTCATCGCCTTTTGCAATATGTATTTTATTATATCCGAAATACCGGATTAGTCAACCCGGTTTTCTTGATTTTTTTATGCCGGAAAACATTTTTTTGTCATATCGCTCGGAGTTTCAGCATAAAAGAGGGCGAAAGCGGTTAAAACGTGTAACATAAACGTAACTTGACGGCGGAGCATATTCAGGCTACAATAAGGGGTACCACGACCGGCCGGATCGGGAAAAGGAGGGAGTGCCGTGGGCGAGAAACCGTCGTTTCAGACCATTGCGCAGAACAAAAAAGCACGGCACGACTACTTTATCGAAGAGACGTTCGAGGCGGGCGTGGAACTGTTCGGCACTGAGGTGAAAAGCCTGCGCCAGGGCGCGTGCAACCTGAAGGACAGCTACTGCTCGATCAAGGACGGGGAGCTGTTCGTCCTGGGCATGCATATCAGCCCGTACGAAAAGGGAAATATTTTTAATAAGAATCCCCTGCGGCCGAAAAAACTGCTCATGCACAAGCGGGAGATCATGCGCCTGTTCGGAGAGACGAAAAAGCAGGGCTACGCACTCATCCCGCTCTCGGTGTATTTCAAGGGCTCGCGCGTCAAAGTGCAGCTCGCGCTTGCCAAGGGCAAGAAGCTTTACGACCGGCGTGAGGACATTGCCCGGCGCGACGCCGCGCGGGAGATGGACCGCGCCATCAAGGAAAAAAACAGATAGAAAAGCGCAGTTTGTTGTTGCCATTCCTCTTTATATGGGGGCGTACCGGTTTCGACGGGGGTGTTGAAACGGGAATAGCGGGCAGAGGCGCATAACCTCTATAAAATGTGCAGTTTATAAATTAAACAACAACAACAAATTAGCTTTAGCTGCCTAACTTAGGCGGCCGTCCTTACCGGAGGGGCCACGGGCCGGATAAGGGCGTCGATTAGTGGCGTCCGTGCGTGCGCAAAGCTTTGAGCGCACCATGCATCATGAAGCTACCAAACCCGCGGGCCTGACGGCCGGCACGCGGGCAAGGGAATGTAAATAACCGTCTGCGCCCGGAGAAGTTCCCGCGGATGTGCTTTCGGACAGGAGTTCGACTCTCCTCGCCTCCACCACGTCGGAGCAAGCTTTGTATCGC
>CAKTWY010000216.1 GCA_934630445.1 uncultured Eubacteriales bacterium | reverse complement strand
GTGCAGACAAACTCGCGCCCTGCAAAAAAGGCGAGTTCGTCCTTCGGCATACGCCCGCCGATGATGTTGCTCTCGCCGATAAAGTCTGCCACAAACGCATTGGCAGGTTCGTTGTAGATATCAGTGGGGGTACCGATCTGCTGGATGTGGCCGCGGTTCATAACAACAATGGTGTCGCTCATCGTGAGCGCTTCTTCCTGATCATGCGTGACGAAGATAAACGTAATGCCCAGTTCACGCTGAATATTTTTCAGCTCCGTCTGCATGCCTTTTCGAAGCTTTAAGTCAAGCGCGCCGAGCGGTTCGTCAAGGAGGAGAACACGCGGGCGGTTGACAACCGCCCGCGCGATCGCCACGCGCTGCTGCTCGCCGCCTGAAAGTGAGGTAACGCTCCGGTCACCGTAATCATCGAGGTTCACAAGGCGCAGGACCTCTTTGACGCGCGGCTCGATCTCTTTTTTCGGCACCTTTTTGATATTCAGCCCAAATGCGATATTGTCATATACATTGAGATGCGGAAACAGCGCATATTTTTGAAAAATAGTATTGATATTCCGCTTATGCGGCGGTACATCGTTGATCTTTTTGCCGTCAAAATAAACGGCGCCGGATGTCGGCGTTTCAAAGCCGCCGATAATGCGCAGCGTCGTCGTCTTGCCGCAGCCGGAAGGACCGAGCAGGGTTACAAACTCTTTGTCTTTGACGGTGAGATTGATCGATTTCAGAATCTTTTTATCGTCGAATTCCATGACGATATCTTCGAGGCGGATGAGGCACTCGGACATTTTCAACCCCCCTGTATGCTTATGCGATGATGTCAGTCGCTTTCTCCCTATCAGCATATCTGCCTGACAGACACGCCATCTTTGTGCGCGCCGGTCAAGCAGACGGCAAACAGAGACCGCGGCCAAATGAACCAATCATTTTTCCGCGGACAAACATCTATTAAACGATATTTAATATATACATAAATTGCGCATATGTCAATGTTTATTCGAAAAAAATAGCGAAATTCAGGATTTAATGAAATCGCCTTTCTGAAAAGCTCCGTTTTTCTCAAAAATACTCGCTGTTTCTTTCAAATGCACGATTGCGGCGAATGAAAAATACGAGCCGCCGTGCGGATGTAAGTCTCACTTTTTGACTGACATGGATTTTTACAAATCTTTCTGAAAAAACGTGTCAGCAAACGGAACGCTGGAAACATGGAATTCGCGTCCTTTCAGATAGGAGAGCGCGCCTGCAGGTGAAGAAAACGCAAAGCGCAGATAATACGACCAGAGCGCCTGGTATGTGGCATTGTAGCCGCGGTTTTTCTCATTTGTTCCGTATTTTCCGTCGCCCAAAAGCGGATGGCCGAACGCGGCCATCTGCGCCCGGATCTGATGTGTGCGCCCGGTGATGAGCTCGCATTCCAAAAGGGCCAGTTCTCCGCGCACCGCAAGCGTCCGGTACTTTGTAACCGCGGTGCGCGCACCGGCGCGCGGCCTGCTGGACACGAATACCTTGTTGCGTGCCGCATCCTTATAAAGATATCCGTGCAGCTCTCCTGCGGCAGGGGTGGGCGCGCCGTGCACCACGCAAAGATATTTTTTGACGATCTCGCGGTTTTTAATTTTTTCATTCAGGATGCGAAGCGCCTCAGCCGTCTTCGCGGCGATCACAATGCCGCCGGTATTCCGGTCAATGCGATTGCACAGCGCCGGAGCAAAGGCGTTTTCAAGCGCCGGATCCCATTCGCCCTTCTGGTAGAGATAGGCCTGAATATTGGCGATGAGCGTGTTCGTTTCGCCTGTGTCGTCGGCATGTACCACCATGCCGGGCTTTTTGTCGGCAAGCAGAATATTCTCATCTTCATATACGATATCCACATTCGGAGTGACATGAAGAAAAGCGTCCTCCTCACGCACCTCGTCAAAAAATTCGTCGTTGATGTAGAGGGAAAGAAGGTCGCCTTCCTGCAGCTTTTGCGCAGCCTGGGCGCGCGCGCCGTTGACTTTGACGCGTTTGATGCGGATATATTTCTGCGCAAGCCCTGCGGGCAGAAGCGGCACAGCCTTGGAGAGGAATTTATCAAGCCGCTGGCCGGCGTCGTTTCTGCCGATCGTTATTTGTCTCATAAAATTTGCACACTCCGAACAGAAAAACACCGTGAAATAAGCCGGTTTTTGGGCTTCTTTTCACATGGATGAAATATTTGCAAAAAGGATTGGAAAAGCTCCACATTATATGGTATTTTATAAGAACATAATGCTGCCCGTACCTTTTGACCGGTGCAGCCGCTCAAACGGATTGCGCCGTACACTTGATGACAGCCACCTTATTATATCAGATGTTCCAATGCTTGTACAGGAGAGGTTTGTTATGGTAAACCGCATCGATATCCTCGATACCACGCTGCGCGACGGCGCGCAAGGCGAAGGGATCTCCTTTTCGGTCGATGACAAGCTGAATATCATGCGTGCGCTCGATCAGGCAGGCATGCGCTATATCGAAGGGGGCAACCCCGCCGCGAGCGACCGGGAGCTGCAGTTTTTCCGTGAGGCAAAGGAGAATGTGCTCCATCATGCGGAGCTTGTCGCCTTCGGCAGCACCGCACGCAAGAATACGCCGCCGGAGGAGGACGCGAACCTTGCCGCGCTTCTGGCTGCCGGAACCAGGACTGTTTCGATCTTTGGAAAAAGCTCGGATATGCATGTGACTGAGGTCCTCGGCACAACACTTCAGGAAAACCTGCGTATGATCGGCGAGAGCGTCCGGTATCTGCGCGCCAGCGGGCGGGAAGTGATATACGATGCGGAGCATTTTTTTGACGGATATAAGGCGAACGCCGAATACGCATTGGAGACGATCGAGCAGGCGGTCAAAAACGGTGCGTCCGTCATTGCGCTTTGCGACACCAATGGAGGAACCTTCCCGGAAGAGATTTTTGAGATTGTCCGTCAGGTCGCTCCGCGTTTTCGCGTGCATTTCGGCATTCATTGCCATAATGACCTTGGGCTCGCAGTTGCCTGCTCGATGAGCGCTGTAAATGCCGGCGTCACACATATCCAGGGAACATTCATCGGATACGGGGAGCGCTGCGGAAATGCCAATCTTTCGACCGTCATCCCCAATCTGCAGCTGAAGCGGCACATGATGTGTATCCCGCCGGAATGCTTGAAGCTGCTGACGCCGGCCGCGCGCACGATCGCAGAGGTATCAAATGTGTCGATTCGCGGCAATATGCCATATGTAGGCCTCAGCGCATTTGCACACAAGGCGGGCATGCACGCCGACGGCGTGATCAAAAATCCGCTCTCCTTTGAGCATGTAAATCCTTCTGATGTCGGCAACGAGCGCCGTTTTTTGACATCTGAGATGTCCGGGCGCATGTCCGTTCTCAAAAAGATCGGGAAGATTGCGCCATATCTGACAAAGGATTCGCCGGAGCTTTTCAAAATTGTAGAGGTATTGAAGGAGAAAGAAAGCCGCGGCTATCAGTACGAGGGCGCCGAGGCGAGCTTTGAGCTGGTGGTGCGCCGTGTGCTCGGCATGCACAGTGCGTTTTTTAAACTCGAGAGCTTCCGCACCATCGGAGAGGAGAATTCCGAAAAGTTCGGCTACAGCGCGTCTGCCATCATCAAGATCAGCGTCGACGGAAAAAGCGAAATTACGGCCGCCGAGGGAGACGGCCCGGTTCATGCGCTTGACCGTGCGCTTCGCAAGGCGCTGGAGGTCTTTTAT
>CAKTWY010000215.1 GCA_934630445.1 uncultured Eubacteriales bacterium | reverse complement strand
GCAGTGAGCTTAGCGGCAATTTTGCCGATGGTAGTGGTCTTGCCCACGCCGTTCACGCCGATGACTAGAATGACGGCCGGCTTTGTGGAAAGGTCGAGGCCCGGGTTTTCAATGAGCATGCCGCTGACAATGTCGCAAAGCGCCGCTTTGAGCGCCTCCGGCGTCTCGACGGCCTCGCGCTTGGCCCGCTCGCGCAGCTCGCTCACCGCGCGCGTGGCGGTGTCGACACCGAGGTCCGCCAGGATCAGCGCCTCCTCCAGCTCCTCGAGCATATCCTCGTCGACCTTGCGGAAATTCGCGATCACATCGTCGAGCCGCTCGGCGACCGCCTCTTTCGTCTTTTTGATTCCCTCTTTGATCCTGTCAAAAAATCCCATGTTGCTTCCTCTTTTATCTGCCGCGCACGGCTTGTCAGTTGGGTTTGAAATTGAGCTTGCGCTCCACGTCGGCGATGTTGAGCGCAAGGAGCTTCGAAACGCCCCGCTCCTGCATCGTCACGCCGTAGAGGACGTCCGTCTCCTCCATGGTGCCGCGCCGGTGGGTAATGGCGATGAACTGCGTCCTGTCCGTCAGGCGTCTTAAATACCGCGCGTAGCGGGTGACGTTCACATCGTCGAGCGCGGCCTCGATCTCATCGAGCACGCAGAACGGCGTGGGGCGCACCTTCAAAATGGCAAAGTACAGCGCGATGGCCACGAACGCCTTCTCACCGCCGGAGAGGAGCGTGATGGTCTTGAGCGATTTGCCCGGGAGGGTGACCTTGATCTCGATGCCGCAGTTGAGGATATCCGACGGGTCGGACAGCTCGAGCTGGGCCGCGCCGCCGCCGAAAATCTCGACAAAGGTGTCGTTGAAATTGCGGTTGATGTTTTCAAAGCCTTCTGTAAAGATGCGCTGCATGTTCTGCGTGATCTCGGCGATGATCTTCATCAGCTCCGCCTTCGCGCGGTCGAGGTCGTCGCGCTGGGAAGAGAGGAATTCATAGCGCTCGCTCACGCGCTGATATTCGTCGATCGCGCCGGCATTGACCGCGCCGAGGGCGCGGATCTTCCCGCGCAGTTCGGAAATGCGCTTGCCCGCCTTCTGCGGACTCTCCAGTTCCACGCGAAGCGCCTTCGCTGCCAGCTGCGTCAGCTCGTAATTTTCCCACAATTTGTCGAGGATCTGATGCTCCTCCATCTCGGCCTGATTCTTCTTCGTTTCAAGCCGCGCGCGCTCGCGCTCGAGGTTTAAGAGCTCCTGGTTTTTCTCCTGCCCTTCGCGGTCGCGGCGCACGCGCTCCGCCTCCAGGGCCATCTTTTCTTCGCTGATCTTTTTTAGTATCTCCCTCTTCACGCCGCAATTTGCGGCGTATTCTGAGGAAAGGCTGTTTTTTTCTTCAATTTCGCGGTCCAGCGCCTCGTTCGCCGCGCGATACTCCGCGATGACGCGCTCGCGCTGCGCCCGGTCGCCGGATATGCTCTCAGCCAGCGCGCGCAGCTCCGCCAGCGAGGAAGCGAGCGCGCCGCGCTCGCTTTCCGCCTGCGCCGCCTCGGTCTTCAGGGCGGCAATGGTGTCGTTCACGCCGGCCTGGCGCCTGACGACTTCATCGCGCCCCTGCGAGAGCGCGCCCAGCTCCGCCGCCGCGGCCGCGGCCTCTTCCTGTGCGGCGCGGATGTGCTCCTCATATTCTTTTTGACGCGCCGACAGCTCAAAAAGTCTCACGCCGACGCTCTTTTTTTCCGCTTCAAGCTCATCGATGCGCGCACGCAGGCTGTCAAGCAGCATCGTGTGCTGACCGATCGCCGTCTCGAGCTGCAGCACACTGTCCGCGTGCGTGCGCTCCTCGTTTTTCATCACGCCGATATCATGCTCCGCCGCCGCGCGCTCGCGCTCCGCCTCGGCCTGCGCGCGCGCCGCCTTTGCCAGCGCCTCATCGAACGCGGAAAGCTCGCGCTCAAGCCGCGCGCGCTCATTGGCGCGCGTGAGAATGCCCGTGCCGCGCCCGAGCGAACCGCCCGTCATCGCGCCGCCGACATTCAGCACCTGCCCGTCAAGCGTCACGATGCGGAACCTGTTGGAAAATTTGCGCGCCATGCGGATGGCGCTGTCGATATGATCGGCGACCGCCGTGCGGCCGAGAAGCTGCCGGATAATCGGCCGGTACTCCTCCCCGCAGGAAACAAGCTCCGACGCCAGGCCCAGAAAGCCCGCCTCGCCGTGCAGCTTTTCCGTCAGCTCGCTGCCGCGCACCGCGCTCATGGGCAGGAAGGTCGCACGCCCCAGATCACCGGATTTGAGGAAGCCGATAGCCGCCTTCGCATCCTCCTCGCGCTCGACGACGATGTTCTGCAGCGCGCCGCCCAGGGCGATTTCCACCGCGGCGGCAAAGCGATCCTCCACATGGATGAGCTGCGACACCGGCCCGCGGATATGCTTCAGCGCCCCGCGCGCGCTCTGCTGCATGACGGCTTTGACCGCGCGGCTCATCCCTTCATAGTCGCGCTCCATATCGCGCAGCAGGTCAAGCCTGCCCGACATGGCGCCGATCTTTTTCTCCAGCGCGGCCTTCTCCTCCGCAGCGGCGGCTGCCTTTTTCACCTTCGCCTCCGCCTTGAGGGAAAAACCGCGGATCATATTGGCGACACTCTCCAGCCGCTCGCGGCTCTCCTCCAGTTCGCGGCCGAGCGCACTGGCGCGCTCCTGCTCCGCTTCCAGGCGCTCACGCGCCGCGGCGGCCTCCTGGCCGATCTGCGCGCTGCGCTCGCGTATACTCTCCCCAGTCGACAGGAGGGCCGACTCTTCAACTTTGAGCGCCGAGGCGCGATCGCGCGCCGCAGCCTCCTTCGCGGCCAGCGCGTCCACTTTTGAAAGAATGTCGCTCGCCGAAGCCGCCAGCTCGCGCGCGTCGCGGAAAAGCGCTTCGATCTTGCCGGAGGCGGTCTTTGCCACCGCTTCCAGCTGGACGATACGCGCTTCCCGCGCGCTGATCTGCGCGGCAAGACTCTCCCCGCGGCCCGCCTGCTCCTCCAGTTCGTTCGTGATGCGGCTGATGTTTTCAAGGTTGTTCGCGCGCCGCGTTTTCAAAACGGCGATGCGCGCTTCGTTCTCGCTGCGCTCCGTTTCGAGGGCGGCAAGCTCGCCGCGTACCTGCTCCGAGCGACAGTCCTGCTCATGCATACGCCCGGCGATCTCCTCCGACGCTTTGTAAAGCGCGTCGAGCGCGCGCTGCCCCTCCTCGAGCGCGCCCTGCGCCGCGTCGTAATCCGTCTGGGCCTTAATGAGGTTCGTCTTGAGCCGGTCGAGCGTATCGAGCCAGAGGGAAACCTCGAGCGTTTTCAGCTCACCGCTCAGCTCGATAAATTCGCGCGCCTTCTGCGCCTGTTCGCGCAGCGGCCCGACCTGACCCTCCAGCTCGGAGATGATATCGCGCACGCGCATGAGATTTTCTTCCGTGCCGGCGAGCTTACGCTCGGCCTCCTCCTTGCGGTAGCGGTATTTGGAGATGCCCGCCGCCTCTTCAAAAATCTCGCGCCGGTCCTCACTTTTCAGCGACAGGATCTCGTCGATCCTGCCCTGGCCGATAATCGAGTAGCCGTCGCGCCCGAGGCCCGTGTCCATGAGCAGCTCGTGGATATCCTTCAGGCGCACGGAAGAACGGTTGACATAAAACTCGCTGTCGCCCGAGCGGTAATAGCGCCGCGTGATCGCCACCTCGCTGAATTCGACCGGCAGCGCGCCGTCGGAATTGTCGATGGTGAGCGTC
>CAKTWY010000214.1 GCA_934630445.1 uncultured Eubacteriales bacterium | reverse complement strand
CTTATAAGGCTTTTTTCGAGAAAGACGCCGGGAGAAGGTCGCCCAGGCGGTACATCTGCACGTCGTTCTCATCGCGTACAAGGAGCACACAAAGCTCCTCATCGGCGAACTCGGCCAGCGCCTGGCGGCACACGCCGCAGGGCGCGCAGTGCTCGCGCGGCGCATCCCCGGCCGGTCCGCCCGCGATGGCGATGGCGCGGAAGGCGCGCCTGCCCGCGCTGACGGCGCTGAAAAGCGCGACGCGCTCGGCGCAGCACGTGACGGAATACGCGGCGTTTTCGATATTGCAGCCGGTATAGACGCTGCCGTCGTCGCACAGCAGAGCCGCGCCCACCTGAAAGGAAGAATACGGCGCATATGCGCGCGCTCTGGCGCGCAGCGCCATTTTGGGCAGATCTTTAAGCTCCGGCATGTTCCTGCTCCTTTACAATTTTAACAATACGGCTTGTGCCCAGGCGCGACGCGCCCAGAGCGAGAAAATCCCGGGCATCCTGCAGGCTGGAGATGCCGCCGGCGGCCTTGATTTTCACCCCCGGTCCGATATGACGCGCCATGAGCGCGACATCCTCACGCGTGGCGCCGCCGGAGCCGAAGCCGGTGGAGGTCTTGATATAATCCGCGCCCGACGCCGTAACGACCTCGCACATCCTGACCTTTTCCTCCTGCGTCAGATAACAGGTCTCGATGATGACTTTTAAAAGCTTCCCGCCGCAGGCGGCTTTAACAGCGCGGATCTCGTCTTCCACCGCGTCAAAGCGGCCGTCCTTTACAAGGCCGAGGTCGATGACCATATCGATCTCATCCGCGCCGCTGCGCACGGCGTCTGCCGCTTCAAAGCACGTTACCGCGCTTGTGCTGTATCCGTTCGGGAAGCCGATGACCGTGCAGACCGGCACGCGGCCGGCGGCATAGACGGCCGCGCGCGCCACGAACGAGGGCGGGATACACACGGACGCCGTGCGGTAGCGGATGCCGTCGTCGATGATGGCGCGGATCTCCTCCCAGCCTGCTTTCGGCGAGAGAAGCGTATGGTCGACATGGGCGAGGATGGTCTTCAGTTCCATGCTGCTGTCTCCTTTATTTCACAAGTTCCAGTTTCCGGCGCCGCTTCTGTCCGGCGCGCCGAAAAAAACGGCGCGGGCGCCGCTTTCAGTTTACTACATCGAGCGGCGTGCTTCAACCGCAATCTCTGTTTTTGTGCCCGGGCCGTATGAAAACGGCCCTCCGCGCAGAAAATAAGGCAAATATATCCCCAGAAAGGCGTGTGAATGCGTTGAAAAAGGCCGCCGCGATCCTCGTTTGTATTTGTTTTGCATTAGTGCTCGTCTCGGCGATGCTTGTCTCCCCGCCGACAGGGCGCAAATACGCCGACTACCGCACAAAGCAGGGCCTGGAAGCGCTCAAAAACAGCGACTACCAAAGCGCGGAGCGCTTTTTCCGCAGCGCGCAGCGTACCCGGCCCGAGGGCGCAACCGCCTCGATGGCGCTCTCGCTCCTCTATCGGCGGCGCGGCCGGGAGGATCTGGCGCGCAAGGCGCTCGAACAGGCCGCGGCGGCACAGACCCGCTCGCCGGAAATATACCTGACGCTGTGCACCCTCTATGTGCAGCAGGGCCGGCTGGAGGAAGCCGCGGCGCTTCTCGACGGGGTGAACAACCAGCACGTGCGCCAGCGCATCGCCGCCGTACGCCCCCAGCCGCCCGAGCCGTACCCGCGCCCCGGGCCGCATGAGGCGGGAACGAAGCTCGGCTTTTTTACGCGGCCGGGCACGGCGATCTACTATACGCTCACCGGCGAGGCACCCACGCTGCAAACGCCGTACCAGAATGAGACGCTGCCGCTGCGCGCGCACGTCACGCTGCGCGCCGTGGCGGTGAAAGACGGCATTGCCAGCAGTATGCTTTGGGAGGAATATACCGTGCGCTGAAGCGGTGTGCGCCTCCATGGCGGAACACCGCCGGCGGAATGCCGTCTCTGCCGTTCAGCGGCGCGCAGCGCAGGGCACTGCGGATGCGTATAAGCGGCATTTTTATAAAAATTCATAATCCACCCAAAATATTATTAAATTGGCATCAGAATTTCCTCATATTTCCCATTGTGCGGCGGCGGCTGTCTTTTGTACAATGGAGAGCGGATGCGCCGGCGCGGCTTTTTGCCCTGACCGGTGTGCCGAATGAAAAAGAATACCGTCCATGCATAAAGCGGACGGTAAATTTTTAAGGAAACGGAAGATGTCATTTGTACAGGCCGAAAATCATTCACGCGCTGCGCGGCTATTCGGCGGCGCAGTTTTCACGCGACGCGGCGGCGGGCGTTATCGTCGGCATCATCGCGCTGCCGCTCTCCATTGCGCTTGCGATTTCCTCGGGCGTCTCGCCAGAGGCGGGGCTGATCACGGCGATCGTCGCCGGCTTCTGCATTTCCGCATTTGGCGGCAGCCATGTGCAGATCGGGGGGCCCACGGGCGCGTTTGTGGTGATCGTCTACGGCATTATCGTGCAGCACGGCCTCTCCGGCCTGCTGACAGCGACGCTGATGGCGGGCTGCATCATGATTTTAATGGGTCTTTTTCGTATGGGCGCGCTTGTGCGGCACGTGCCTTACGCGGTGACGGCCGGTTTTACGAGCGGCATCGCCGTGACCATTTTTTCCACGCAGGTGAAGGACCTGCTCGGGCTTGAAATGGCGCATGTGCCCTCCGCATTTTTTGAAAAATGGGGCGCGTACTTCGGCGCGCTCTCAACAGCGGCGGCGCCGGTGCTCCTTTTGTCGGCGGTATCGCTCGCTATCCTGATCTTCTGGCCGAAAGTCAGCCGCAGAATCCCCGGCTCGCTGGTGGCCATCCTCGCGGCGACGGGCCTTGCGCTGGCCTTTTTCCCGGATGTGCCGACGATCGGCGCGGCATACGGCGAGATCTCCTCGGCGCTGCCGCAGGCCGCGCTGCCGGCTCTGTCGCCTGAGCTGTGCCTTCTGGTGCTGCCCTCGGCTGTGACGATCGCGCTCCTCGCGTCGATCGAGTCGCTTCTCTCCGCGGTGGTGGCCGACAAGATGACGGATACACAGACCGACCCCAATGCCGAGCTGATCGGCCAGGGCATTGCGAACATCGCCGTTTCGCTCGTAGGCGGTCTGCCTGCCACAGGCGCGATCGCGCGCACGGCGGCCAATGTCAAAAACGGCGGGCGCACGCCGATCGCCGGCATCGTCCACGCGGCAACGCTGCTCATCATTTTTCTTGTCTGCATGCCGCTGGCGGCTTACGTTCCCCTGTGCGCGCTCGCGGCGGTGCTGGCGGGTGTCTCCTACCAGATGGGGGAATGGTCGGCCTTCCCCGAGCTGTGGCGCAAAAGCAAGTTCGAGTTTACCCTGATGCTCACCACCTTTCTCCTGACGGTGTGCATCGACCTTGTCGCCGCGATCTGCGTCGGCATGGCGCTGTACCTTGGAAAAATTTTGGCCGGAAAGTTCGCTGCAAACTGCGGTTTTGCACGCACATCCGATTGAATCTTTTCCCTTTCGCCGCCGGGCGCAGGAACAGGCACCTCGCCGGCGGCGCACTTTATCCCGCAAGCCATATACTGAAGTAGGCGCATCAATACGTCCGGCGCCAAATTTACAAATTACAGGTGATTCAATATGGCTTGCAATATCAGTTCTACCTTAGGCTGCAACTGCGGCTACATGACAAACGAATCTGCCAGCGGCTGCAACTGTAACTGCAACTGCAACTGCAATTGCGGCTGCGGCGCCTCCGGCGGTGAACGAGTCGTCTGCGAATGGCCCCAGGGCTTTTGCTGCAGCCGCAAGG
>CAKTWY010000213.1 GCA_934630445.1 uncultured Eubacteriales bacterium | reverse complement strand
TGTGCTGCGCGGCAAAGAGAATCTTTTCAGCGGCCGCAGCGTGATGCTTCCACTCCTGTCGCATGCGTAAGGAACGCAAAATCTGCGTATGATGATGACGATGCTGCAAACTTGTTTTGCAGCATCTTTTTTGTCATGTGCAGATGAGCCTGCGCATATGCTGCGGGCACAGAAAAAATTGTGCCTTTCTCAACAGAAAAATGAAGCGGAAGTTCTCTCCGTCTCGTCTAATCCGTAGTTGACATTTGCGGCGGATGCATGCATCATTGCAGTAGGCGCTCCAGCGCTTTGTCAATCAATTCGGGTGTGAAAGGAAGAAACAACATGAAAATGAAACGATGGCTCGCGGGTCTCCTGACGGCGGTGATGCTGATTGCACTGCTGCCGTCCGCGTTCGCGGCGGAAGCGACGCGCGCGCAGGTGGCGGAGATGCTGCTGCAGGCGGCGGACGACTACAACCCCGGCGTGCAGAAAGGCGATATCCTCAAAGGCGACGAGGACGGAGCGCTCAGAGAGGAGGACGCCGTCACGCGCGCCGAGGCGCTGATCATGCTCGCCCGCGCCTTCGGAACGCTTCCGCAGCCCGTGGGCGAGAACGCGCGCATGGCGCTTGCGTCCGGCGGCTTTACGGATATCCCGGCATGGGCGCAGGCGGAGCTGAAGCCCGTCTTTGACGCGGGGCTTGTCGCGGGCACGCAGCCGGGCGTTTTTTCGCCCGATGAGGCGGTGACCGAGGAGCAGATGGAGCTCTTTATCCGCCGCGCGTACGCGCTGTACGGCACGAACGCGCGCGATGATTTTTACGCTGCCGTGAACAAGGAGGCCCTCGATACGGGAACAATCAAGCCCGGGCGCATGATCGGCGGCACGATGTATGACCTCATGGAAAAATCGAACGAGGATGTCGCTGCCCTGATCGGGGAGATCGCGCACGGTACATACGAGAAGGGAACCGGCGAACAGAAAATCTCCGCGCTTTACAACAACATCCTCGACTGGGATGCGCGAAATGCCGCAGGCATCACGCCCATCCAGCCCTACCTCGACGCGGTCGAAAGCGCCTCGTCGCTTGACGAGCTGATGGCTGTGCAGCAGAAGATGGCGGATGAGTTGGCTTCGCCGCTCTTTATGGGCTTTTCCATTGCGATCGATCTGAAGGATTCCAACCGCTATATGCTCACTTTCAGCGGCCAGTCGCCCTCACTCTCGAAGGACATCTATCAGACGGACTCCGGCGTGCAGAAGGACGCGTTCCTCAAGTACGTCAGGACGCTTCTGCAGCTCGGCGGCATGGACGAGGCTGGAGCCGAGCGGGAGGCGCAGCGTTTCTGGCAGTATGAAAAGGCGCTGAGCACGCATGCGCTTGACCAGCAGGAGTACGGCAATGTGGATAAGATCTACAACGTCCTCACAATGGACGACATCCGCGCGGCGTTCCCCAATGTGGACATCGACGCGGTCTTTGCCCAAAGCGGCCTGGCGCCGGCGGACAAAGTCGTCGTAAGCGACGTCGGCCTGATGCGCGCCTATGCGGAGCTTTTTACGGAAGAGAACCTCGCGCTGCTCAAAACGATCGCGCGCGTGTCGATCCTCGCCGGGTACGGCGGTGCGCTCAGCCATGATTTCATCGATGCCTCGAATACCTATCAGCAGGAATTCCTCGGTATGCAGGGCGCGATGTCGGACGAGGACATCGCCGCGCAGGTCGTGCAGGTATATATGGCGGACTATCTCGGCCAGGCGTACGTTGAGCGCCATTTCTCGCCCGAGGCGAAGGCGGATGTGGAGGAAATGGTGCGTGAGTTTATCGCCATCTACAAGGACCGCATTGCAAAACTCGACTGGATGAGCCAGGAAACAAAAGCAAAAGCCATCCGCAAGCTCGACGCGATGAAGGTGAAGATCGGCTACCCCGACGAGTGGAGGAACGACCTGGCGGATGTCGACATCCGCGCCGTGGCGGACGGCGGCAGCTATTTTGAAAATATTGTCGCTATCTCAAAGGCAAATAAGGCCTACTATCAGCAGATGCAGAACGCGCCGGTCGATAAATCCGTATGGGCGATGAATGTCTATACCGTGAACGCCTGCTATATGGCCAGCTTTAACGAGATCCTCTTCCCGGCGGGTATCCTCCAGGCGCCGATGTACGACGTCGACGCGCCGCGTGAGCAGAATCTCGGCGCGATCGGCTATGTCATCGCGCATGAGATCACGCACGCTTTTGACAACAACGGCGCGAAGTTTGATGAAAACGGCAACGCCGCCGATTGGTGGACGGCCGAAGACTATGCGGCATTTCAGAAGCTGTGTGACGAGACCATCGCCTATTACGACGGGCAGGAAGCCGCGCCCGGCATCACCTGCAACGGAACGCTGACGCTGTCGGAGAATATTGCGGACCTCGGCGCGGCCGCATGCGTCACTGAAGCTGCCAAGCGCATGGAAAAGCCCGACATGCAGCTCCTTTATGAAAGCATGGCGCGCACCTGGCAGAGTGTTGCGAGCCGCGAGTACCGCATTTACGCATCGCAGGTCGACGTGCATGCGCCGGATAAGCTCAGGGGGAGCCGCGCCCTGCAGAGCTGCGACGAATTTTATGAGGCATTCGGGATCCAGCCCGGCGACGGCATGTATCTCGCGCCGGAGGAGCGCGTGCAGATCTGGTAAGATGGCCGCTAACCCGGCCGCCGCGCGGCGTGGAGCAAGCGGGGAGGTGCGCTTTTGAAAAACAGAAAACAAAAAAGAATCGTGCTTTTTCTGTGCGCGCTGCTCGTCCTCTGCGCCGCGCTTTGGCTTGTCACGGCGCCGCGCGCGCCGCATCCGGAGCCGCCCCAGCCAGAGGCGCCGGCCGCATCCGCGCCGCCTGTTCCACAGCCGGAGCCGGAAGCGCCGCCGGAGGAGGAAGAGCTGTTTCCCGTGCCTGAAGGCCCCGGCCACGATATCGATTTTGCCGCGCTGCAGGAGCGCAGCAAGGATGTGGTGGCATGGGTCAGGTGCGAGGGAACGATTATCGATTATCCCATCGTGCAGGGGGAGGACAACGAATATTATCTCAAGCACGACCTGGACGGCGCATATGCAAGGCTTGGAACGATCTATATGGATTATCAGAACGCGCCGGATTTTACTGACCAGAATACGATGCTCTTCGGGCACAATATGAAGACGGACGATATGTTCGGCACGCTTGTGAATTATCGCGAGCAGGCGTATTATGACGAGCATCCCGTCATCATGCTGTATACACCGGAGAAGTGCTACCGCGCGGAGCTGTTTTCCGCGTATATCCTCCCGGCGGACCGGCACAATCTGCGTCCGGATTATAAAACGGAGGAGAAGTTCCGTGCCTTTCTCGACGATGCGATCGCGAAATCTCTGTTTGAAAGCGATGTTTCCGTGATGGAGCAGGACCGGATCGTGACTTTCTGCACCTGCACGTACGAATATGACGACGCGCGTTTTATCCTGCACGGCAAGCTCGTGGAGGAATAGGGATGTATGACCGCGCGTTTACATCGCCGATGCATGGCGCGCTTGCGCCTGTGCGAAAGTTCGTCTTGACAGGGGCGTCAGCTCTGATACACGGATTACAGGAGGTTTGTCCGTGGATGGCACACTATTGAGGGGTTCGGCCCTCTCCGGGTACTGTCTTTGGGGTAAGCCTTCTGCCTGTTTTGCGGCCTGTTTCAATACAATACATAAAGCGGCATGCCGTACCTTTTTTCAGAAGGGTACGGCATGCCGTTTTATATGCGTGCGCCGCACATAAAAATGTTTAGTAAACATTTTCAATAATGGTTGACTTTCTGCGAAGCGGGCACTATGATGGAG
>CAKTWY010000212.1 GCA_934630445.1 uncultured Eubacteriales bacterium | reverse complement strand
CCGCTCCAGAGGAGGATTCTTTTCCGTCGGAAGGTTCCGCTCCGGCGGAAGAAAGCGCTCCGGTGTCGGCGGCCGGCGATCTGGCTGCGGCCGGTGAAGGCTGGGATGTGCCCCGCCGCTTCCGCTTCGCATCTCTGCCTTATCCGGCGATCGTCACCTGCATTTATCTGATCATCGGTTTTGCCTTCGACTGGTGGCATCCGGGCTGGATCCTGTTCCCGACGATCCCGATTTATTATGCCATCGCCGATGCACTGGACGCACGCAGATAAGATTGTTCCTTTCGTCAAAATAAAAATCCACCGGCATAGCCGGTGGATTTTCTTATGCGGGCATCGCCTTATGTTACTAGCAGCGCCTCAAGGCGCTTTTTATGGTCTGCCACCTGTGAAGGAATTGTTACCTGCAACCCGCAAACGGGTTTTCGTATTCCTTCATTGTCATCTGATCTGATACTTGATCCTCTTTCAGCTGATTCCGGATATACGCTGCAATCCGTTGCGTACTCTTCCCCGTTGTATCTCCATAGTATCCCCGACACCAAAAGCTTCTGTTTCCATACTTGTACTTTAAATTCCCATGCCGCTCATGTATCAGCAGGCTGCTCTTTCCCTTTTTGATTGCCTGCCAGCAAAGGCGAGTGGAACTGTCAACGGCGGTGCATAAATGCGCCGCCGTTGACTTGCTCGGCTGGCTTTGCTCTCTCCCCGACAAACGTGAATTGATTAGTGATTATGTAAATGCTCTAAAAACAAGAAACAGCAACCATACAAAAAGTAAAACGGTTACCGTTATGCTAATATAGCGAAATGCCTTTTTACCCTTTTCACCCTTCCTGTCACAAAAAAGTTGAACGAAGGCAAGGATTGTTACAATGCTTACTTGAATAATCGAACCTGCTATGCTTTTGGCGTTAAAATAGTTTACTGCTCCGCCAACAGCAAATATAAGCGCCAACACAAGCCACTGATACCACTAATCGTCCATGCCACCCCTGTCATACAGTATGTATGTGACCGGGGTATAATTATGATGACAGGTGAAAGCCTGT
Source organism: uncultured Eubacteriales bacterium (assembly GCA_934630445.1). GTDB lineage: Bacteria > Bacillota > Clostridia > Oscillospirales > Butyricicoccaceae > CAKTWY01. The sequence continues at coordinate 2,849 of CAKTWY010000212.1, read as the reverse complement.
CATACCGTTACCTGTGTAGTTCCTTGTAAAGTGTACTTTTGTATGCGCTACACTGTTACTGTCATTCCCCATCTGAATGACCTCCTTTTTACTTTTTTGTTTGCAGTTGCCAGACCGCAAACCCATTCTAAATCAAAAGGAGTTTTTTGTCTTTATTTCGCTTTCAGCTATTACCCCCGGCATTGCCGGGGCTTCCCTTTGCGCAACAAGACAAAGTAAAGCAGCGGCGCCGCGTATGCGGCGCCGCTGCTTTGTTTCACACAGGATCAGAACCTATTTAGCGACCTTTTCGCAAAAACGATACAGGATCGTCGCCACCTCGCTGCGGGTCGCGCTGCCGCCGGGCATCAGATCTCCATCGGAGCCCTGGATCAACCCTGCACCGCAGGCCCACTGCATGGCCGGAATTGCATATTCCGAAATTTCCATCGCATCATTATAGCTGAGAATGTTGGTGTCTTCGCCGACGCTGACATCGTAGCCGCTCATCTGCGCATAGCGGTACAGGAAAGCAGCTAGCTGCTCACGGGTGACATTGCCTTCAGGCTCAAACGTTCCGTCGCCATTGCCTTTGACGATGCCATTGGCAGCGCCCCAGACCACCGCGTCTGCATAATACTGGTCGGCATTGACATCCGTAAACGTGTTCTCCTCCGTCGTCTCCGGCTTGTCCGCCAGGCGGTAGAGGATCGTAACGATCATTGCGCGCGTGGTGCTCTCATCCGGGCCAAACGTCGTGGCGGATGTGCCGGTCATCAAGCCGTCGCTATGAACGCCGTTGACCGCGTCAAAGAACCAGTCGGTCTTCTTCACATCGGTATACGGCAGCGATGCGCTGAGCGTCTCCATCATTTCCATCACGACGGAAGCGGACGTGTTGGACGCTTCCACATAATTGAAGTCATAGGTATCGTGCGCCAGGCCGTCCGCCTTATCAGACATGCAGCGGAGCACCGCGCAGGGCACATCGTACTGATCGCATACGCGGGCCACGGCGGCGCCTTCCATCTCGCAGGCCAGAGCGTCGAACTTGTCCTGCAGCTGGCCGACATAGGACTCGCTTGCAATAAACTGGTCGCCGGTGACAATAACGCCCTCATGGACCTTATCCGCACCGAGAACCTGGCAGGCGGAATGATATGCCACCTTGGAAAGATCTGCGTCCACAGGGATCAGGCCTGTTTCCTTGTCAGCGGCAGCCTTGCCGTTCCAGACAAAACCGTCATTGGTTATCTGACCATAGTCGTGCTGCACCATATTGTTGCCGATGACCATATCCATGACAGCCACATCATCGCCGACACCGCCGGCAATGCCGGTGAACACAACGTTATCGACCGTGAAGTTGTTCAGGAGAACTGCCGTACCGTTGGCGGCCATGACCTTACCGATGCCCGCCTGCACCATGACGACATCCTCGCCGCACAGCTTACCGACATAGAACGTCTTCCCGCCGATGACGACTTCCTTCTCGATCTCAGCAGCCTTTACCAAAGCATCCAGCTCGACCGCCATCGCGCTGATGATAGCGGTGCGCGGCGTCGTGTCCTTGACGACCTCATCCTGAGGGGCGGAAAGCTTCATATCCGTCTCATCAATGGTCTTAAGCATGTCCATGACGACGGAAGCAGATGTGTTGGAGGCTTCCACATAATTGAAATCATAAGTATCGTGCGCCAGGCCGTCCGCCTTGTCAGACATGCAGCGAAGCACCGCGCAGGGTACGCCGAACTGATCCGCCACGCGCGCCACAGCAGCGCCTTCCATCTCGCAGGCCAGAGCGTTGAACTTCTCCTGAAGCTGCGCGACATACGACTCGCTGGCAACAAACTGGTCGCCGGTGACGATGACGCCCTGGTGAACCTTCTCCGCTCCCAGAACGTCGCTTGCGGATTCATAGGCGATCTTGGAGAGCGCTTCATCCACCGGGATCAGGCCGGTCTCCGCATCTGCCGCAGCCTCACCGTTCCAGACAAATCCGTCATTGGTGACCTGTCCATAGTCGTGCTGCACCAGGCCCGTGCCGATGACCATGTCCATGACATTGACATCGTCGCCCACACCGCCGGCAATGCCGGTGAACACGATGCCGCCCACATGGTAAACATCGATGAGCGTCTCCGCACACGACGCTGCCAGCACTTTGCCTACGCCAGCCTTGACCAATACCACATCCACGCCGTTGAGCGTACCGATGTAAAAAGTATTGCCGGCGACAACCTCGGTTTTCGCAACATCAGCAGCTTCCACCAGAGCCTGCAGTTCCACATCCATGGCGCTGATGATACCCAGCGGCGCCTGCGCGGCGGCAGCATTGCCCGCAAGGCCCGCTCCCAGGTCGTCCGCAGCAAATACCGACGCTGTGCCCACCGATACGATGAGCGCCAATGTCAGCAACAGCGACACGGCTTTTTTCCATGCTTGTTTCATGATTGATCCCCCTCTTTGTATATTGTTTTTATTATACCTTTTTTACAAAATGCCCGCAACAATTTCCCCCAAAGATCCCTGCACAAAGTGGACGAAAAGAATTAAAATCCCATTAAAAATTTTGTATTTTTTTACGGTTCGTTGTATTTATCACAGCCGCAGCCTTGTAAAGCTTGTAGTTTCTTTCTGCAACATTCTTCTCTCGTTATGTCAAAGGATGACTGCCCACAAGCAGGCTGCGGCCGTTCGCCGGCTGAAACCATTCTTTGTGCAGGCGCTTCCCATTCATTGAAGCGCCTGCCTTTCTTTGTGTTTCTGCTGTTATAAGTTGGAAAGTCGTGGTATAATAAATTCAAAACAAGCGCGAGCGCTTGTTTTGGATACGAGAGCTGGTTGCCGCCGATTGCGGCGGCTCAGGG
>CAKTWY010000211.1 GCA_934630445.1 uncultured Eubacteriales bacterium | reverse complement strand
GTGTAAGACTCGTATTCGCGCCCGATCATGAGGCTGATGAGCTGCTGGACGGTGATTTCGTCCTTGCCGCATTCGCGTATTTTTTTGCCGTCGCGCAAAATGAGGATATTGTCGACGATTTCGAAGATCTCGCTCATATGATGCGAAATGTAGATAATGGAGTAATTTTGCTCTTTCAGGCTGCGGATAAAGTTGAATAAAACCTGAATTTCGCTCTCTTCCAGAGAGGAAGTCGGCTCATCCAGAATCAGTACACGCGGGTTTTTGGAAATCGCCTTGATGATCTCGACGATTTGCCGCTTGCCGATGGTCAGCTCTCCCACCTTGTCATCGGGGCGGATATCGACGTGAAAACGGTCAATCAGTTCCTGCGTGCGGCGGTAGAGCTCTTTCTTATCGACGAGATGTGCCGCGCCAAGCGGCAGATTGCCGACAAAAATGTTGTCCGCAACAGTCATATTGAGCGCAAGCGACAATTCCTGAAAGACGATGGAAATACCGCTTGTATTTGCCTCCTGGATGCTGCCGAGCGCGGCTTCCTTGCCGTCTATTTTGATGGAACCGCTGTCTTTTTCGTATACGCCGGTCAGAATTTTCATCAAAGTCGATTTCCCGGCGCCGTTCTGACCGACCAGGCCGAGCACTTCGCCTGCCTCCAGCCGGAAGCTGACATGGTCCAGAACGGTATGCTCATAAAAGGCCTTGGAGACCTCGCTTACTTCGAGTAATGCACAATTTTTCATTGCTGTTTTCCCTCCATGTGAATGCGCCTGCCAGCAGGCTGTCCGCCCCAGAAGGGGAAGGGGGAGAGGATCGCTCTCCCCCTTGCGGCACGCCTTACTCGAGGTAGAAATATTTCGCAGTGTCCTTGTTGATGACAAAGGTGCCGATGTCGACGCGGTTGGGCAGTACGCTCATGCCGGAGGCGGCATCGTCCTGAGAGATCTGCATGCTGGTGTAGTTCATGAGGTACAGCATTTTCATGGCGATATAAGGTTCAATGCGGGTTTTAATCGCGACGGTTGCTTCCACTTCACCGTCTTCGATGAGCTTTAAGGTTGCGTCGTCCTTCGAGTCGCCGATGATCTTGACCTTGCCTTCAAGGCCGAGCTCACGCACTGCCGTGGCGGCGGCCACCGCGCCGGTGGAAACGAGGGTCGAGATGCCGGAAATGCTCGGGTTGGCCTGGAGGGCCGCCTTGAAAGCATCCGCATCGCGGGAGGTGTCTGTCTCAGAACCGACCTCCTGAACAATCTTGATGTCAGGCCACTTTTTCAGTTCGTCCTTGAAGCCGGAGGCGCGCTGGTCCTGGCTGTTCTGCCCCATGTTCCAGTTCAGAAGGATGTCGCCTTTGCCGCCGAGCGCCTCCGCCAGTGCGCGGGCGTGGATGCGGCCGTAATCGTATGTGTCGCCGCCGACGAAGAAATCGCGCTGGCTGTCGATGGTGTCCATGTCGATGGTGATAACGGGAATGCCCGCTTCCTTTGCCTTGTTGATCGCGGGGGCGAGCGTGTCTTCAAACGCCATGACCAGGATGCCCTTGGGCTTCTGGGCGATGGCCTCTTCAATCATCTGCGCCTCCGCCGTCATGTCGTAGTCGACCGGGCCGATAAATTTGCCGGTGACGCCGAGCTCTTCACAGGCAGCTTCGAAGCCGATCTTGTGGTCGAGGAAATAGGGCAGGCCAAGCAGCGCGCCGATGCAGTAGTAGACGTCGTCCTTGCTGGGCTCGCTGATCTGGAAGTTTGAATAATCAAACGGGTCGGACGGCTGGTAGAAATACTTTGCAGTATCCTTTTTGATTGCGAACGTGCCGATGTCGATAAAGGTGGGAAGCGCTGTAACGCCTGCCGCCTTATCGTCGGTGGAAATGCTGACGTTTTTGCGCACGAGGCCGTCGGCCAGCATTGCGGCATACCAGTTTTCAGTGATCGTCTTGATGGCTACGGTGGCGTATACATCGCCGTCCTCGATGAGCTTTAAGGTCGCGTCGTCCTTGGAGTCGCCGACGATCATGACCTTGCCCTCGAGACCGAGCTCGCGCACCGCAGTGGCCGCCGCCACGGCACCAGTCGAGACGAGCGTGGAAATACCGGTGATTTCAGGGTGCGCCTGCAGGGCGGCCTTAAAGGCGTCCGCGTCGCGGGCTGTGTCGGTTTCAGAGCCGACCTTCTGCACGATCTCGATGTCGGGCCATTTTTTAATTTCATCCATAAAGCCTTCCGCGCGCTGATCCTGGCTGTTCTGGCCCTGATTCCACTGGAGAAGGACTTTACCGGAGCCGTTCAGCGCTTCCGCAAGAGTGCGTGCGTGGACACGGCCATAGTCATATGTATCGCCGCCGATGAAAACATCGCGCTTGCTCTGGGTAGTGTCCATATCGATGGTAAAAACGGGGATACCTGCATCGACCGCCTTGTCGATGGCGGGGGCGACAGTGTCCTCAAAAGCCGAAACAAAAAGTGCTGTGGGATTCTGCGAGATCTGCTGTTCGATCGCGCTGGTCAGCGCCGACATGTCGTATTCGCTCGGGCCGAGGCACGCCGTCTTTGTGCCGAAGAATTTCCCGGCCAGATCGATGCCCACGCGGTGGTCGATAAAATACGGCAGGGAGAAGAGTGCGCCGCAATAAGGGGTGTAGACTGTGCTCATGTCAATCGTGTCTGCTGCGTCGCCGCCCGCCGGAGGGGTGGCATCTGAGGAAGTACCCGGGGTCGCGGAGCCGCCGGAAGGATCGGGAGTTTCTGTGTTTGTGGTGCAGCCGGAAAACAGTGCCAGAAGCATCGCAAGGGTCAGTATCAAACTGAGCGCTCGTTTCATGGTTCTTTCCTCCTTCGAAAAATAAAAAGTACGGAATGTGCTGGATTAGCTTGGATATTTGCGAGTGAATCGATTACGTAATCGATTACTTATTATATTCTACCGGATGGGGCAATTTGTCAATTCGCTGTTCCAACAAACAATAGGAGCTAAATTTTGTATATAATTTTGCGAAAAATTATGCATAATGCACAAAAGTTAACGTTACATTATACAATGTGCTCAGAATTGCGGCGTGCGGCGGCGGCACGGTCAAGATAAGCGTCGTACAGTGCCTGATAGTGTGCGCCCTCAGCGGGAACAACGGTGCGTACAACGGCGTTTCTGACCGAATCGGTAAAACCGGCGCCGCGTGCGGCGAGCATCGCCGCGCCCAGGGCGGAAACATCCGGGTTTTCAAGCAGTGTCAATTCCCGTCCGAGCACGTCCGCGAAAATCTGGGGCCATACCGTCATACGGCATCCGCCGCCAGCCAGATGAAAGCGTGCTGCGGGCAAATACCGTGTGAGAAGGTCGACATTTTCGCGCGCGTGCAGCGCAACGCCCTCTAAAACTGCGAGTACCAGATCTTCCGCCGTGACCGAGGCGGAGAGCTCCAAAAAAGCGCCGCGCTCGGCGGGGTTGAAGCGTGGGGACCCGCTGCCTGTGAGGAACGGCAGGAAAAGCGCTTTGCGCTGAGGATGTGCCTTTCGCCTGGCGATCAGACGGCTGTTCCAGTCGGCGTAGTCGCGCGGGGTAAGCGGGGCGCCGGCGCTCAGCAGCTGAAGAATCCAATCCAGGCTGAGTCCGCCTGCAAAGACAGAGGCCATGACATACATGCCGTTTTCAAACGCCGAGGGATGCCAGGTCATACTTGCGCTCAGGGCCCCGACCGGATGGGGGGCTGGCTCGACGATTTGTATCGAGGTGCTGAGCGTCAAAGCCGCGACACCGGGTTCGAAGGCGCCTGTTCCGAGCTGACTGCATGCCATATCCGCAGCGCCAGTGACGATGGGAAGCCCTTCGGGCAGGCCGGTTTCCGATGCTGCGCTGTGCGACACCGCTGCACAAACCTTACCGCTGGGCAGAACGGGCGGCAAAAGCGCGGGAGGAATCCCGATTTGCTCACTCAAAGC
>CAKTWY010000210.1 GCA_934630445.1 uncultured Eubacteriales bacterium | reverse complement strand
AGGTCGATGAGATGCGCGCCGGTCTTAAGCTGCGTGCTGCCGTGCGCCTCCAAAAAGGCGTTATTTTCCTCCGAAGGCGAAGCGGTCGCGCGCGAAAGGCGGGAGATCTCCGCATCCACCTGGCGGTACTTTTCCTCCATGCGATGAAGGCGCGCATCGGAAACAAGCCCCACGCGGTGCCCGATCGGCATCAGGCGCAGGTCGGCGTTGTCCTGGCGCAGCAGCAGGCGGTACTCCGAGCGCGAGGTCATCATGCGGTAGGGCTCGTTCGTGCCCTTGGTGACGATGTCGTCGATCAGCGTGCCGATGTAGCCGTCCGCGCGGTCGAGGACGAGCGGTTCCTCCCCCTTGAGCTTCAGCGCCGCGTTGATGCCCGCGACAAGGCCCTGTGCGGCGGCCTCTTCATACCCGGACGTTCCGCAGAACTGCCCGGCGCCGTAAAGGCCGGGCACCTTGATCGTCTCGAGCGTCGGCAAAAGCTCAAGCGGGTCGACGCAGTCGTATTCGATGGCGTAGGCCGGGCGCATGACCTCCGCGTGCTCGAGCCCGGCGACGGAATGGATCATTTCAAGCTGCACGTCCTCCGGCATGGAGGACGACATGCCCTGGATATAAAGCTCCTGCGTATCCTCGCCCATCGGCTCGATGAAGAACTGGTGGCGCTCCTTGTCCGGGAAGCGCACGACCTTATCCTCAAACGACGGGCAGTACCGCGGCCCGACGCCCTGGATGGCGCCGGAATAAAGCGGAGAGCGCGAGAGGTTCTCGCGCACGATCTCGTGCGTGCGGGCGTTGGAATACGTGAGGTAGCACACGGCGGTGTTCTCCCGCCGCTTTTCGGTGTCGAAGGAAAAGGGCGCGACGTCGTCCTCGCCCGGCTGGACCTCCATCCTGGAGAAGTCGACACTGCGCGCGTTGACGCGCGAGGGCGTGCCGGTCTTGAAGCGGCGCATGCCCAGGCCGAGCGACGTGAGACAGCGCGTCAGCTCCGTGGCGGCGAACATGCCGTCCGGGCCGCCCTCCTTCGTATAATCGCCGATGATGACGCGGCCATTGAGGTACGTGCCCGAGCAGACGATCGCCGCGCGCACGGGGTACACCGCGCCCACGCCTGTGACGACAGCCGAGACGCGGCCGTTCTCGGTGAGGATGTCGGTGATCTCAGCCTGCTTGAGGGCGAGGTTCTCCTGCCGCTCGAGCGCGTGCTTCATATAAAGGCGGTAGCGCGCGCGGTCGGCCTGCGCGCGCAGCGAGTGCACGGCCGGCCCCTTCGCGCGGTTGAGCATCCGGTACTGGATGCACGCCGCGTCCGCCGCGCGGCCCATCTCGCCGCCGAGGGCGTCGAGCTCGCGCACGAGGTGGCCCTTGGCTGTGCCGCCGATGGCCGGATTGCACGGCATGTTGCCGACCGCGTCGAGATTGATGGTGAAGCACACTGTCTTCATGCCCAGCCGCGCCGCGGCGAGCGCAGCCTCGATGCCGGCATGCCCCGCCCCGACGACGGCAATATCAAATTTTTCCGCCGTATAGCGCAAAAAGATCACCCCTGCGTATGGTTTCAGTGCGTTTGGAACGATTTAGTATACCACAGCGCAGGCATAAAGGCAAGCCGGACCGGCTGCGCAAAGCGCAGGACCGGTCCGGCTCAGTTCCTATACGCAGCGCGCGGGCGCGCTCACACCTTCTGCAGATCGACGCGCACCACGCCGAGCCGGCTGGTGTTCATATCCTCGCGCAGCTGCCTCTTCTCGAACACCTGGATATCCAGATCAAAAGTGCCGCCGAGCGAATCGAGCCCGCGGATGAGCGGGATCTTCCTGCCGCAGACCGTGCCGAACAGGGTGGCCTCCAGCCCCATGGGGTCGTGGACCATCTCGTTTTTCAGGTTGGAGGACCGATCCCGATACGCCGGCTGATCAAACTGCGCGTACGGGCCGCAGCAGCCGCAGATCGGGCAATCGTCGATGTAAGGGTGCAGGTGCGCCGGCCGGTCGACCTCAAAATGCACGCTGCACGGGCAGGGATAGTAGGTTTTGCCATCCATCTCATAGCGCACGCCGCCGACCTGCGTCGTGTAAAACCGGTAATGCGTCTCGTGATCGTGGGTCTTTTCCCCCATCTCGCAGAGGGCCAGGCCGCGGCGCTTGGTCACAAACCCGCAGCCCTCGGAGCATTCGATCCAGGTGTTCGACTCGACCTCCATCGTCGTCTCCAGCATGCGCAGTGCAACGCGCAGCGCATCAGTCGATTCGATGCGCGCGCTCCGGTCGAAGGCATGCGCCTTCAGCACCTGCTCAGACACCAGAAACCAGAGATTGGGGTAGCGCGGCGCATCGCTTGGAAATTTGTGCATGGGTTCAAGCAATTTCAGCACGTCTGCATGCATTCGCTTTCATTCCTTTCCAGACAGAACGTCATTTCTCCGGCGCGCGGCGCGCTCGGTGCAGAGCGTCATCACCGCGATCAGGGTGAGAAGCGCCGCCGGGAAAAAGCCCATCGACACGCGCCCGAACAGCAGCCCGAGCAGCGACGGCAGCAGCGTCGAGCCGACATAGGCGGCCGCCATCTGCACGCCCATCATCGCCTGCGACAGCGCCGGCCCGAAATTCTCCGGCGTCTGATGCAGCAGGCCCGGATAGATCGGCGCGCAGCCCAGCCCGATCAGCGTGAGCGCGGCGGGCACCTTCCACATGCCCAGCGGCAGGAGCAGCATCGCCGCGCCCAGGAAGACGGCGCCCTGCCCCATGCGGATGATCGTGCGGTTTTTGATTTTCATCGTCGCAAAGCCGCAGACAAACCGGCCCGCCGTAATGCCGAAGTAGAAAAGCGCCGTCCACGCGGCGGCGGTCTCCGCCGTGACGCCATAGCGCACGCTGGCATAGCTGCCGCCCCAGAGGCCCGCGGCATATTCCAGCCCGCAGTAGCAGAACAGCGCCGTGAGGATCCCCTTGGCCCCGGGCAGGCGCACCGCGTCGCGCAGCTTGAGCGCCGTCTGCGGCGCGCACGCATCTTCAGGGCGCGTTTGCTCCGCCGCCTTCTTCCACAGCGGCAGCGTAAGGACAAGCACCAGCACCAGCGCGCTCTGAAAGACCGCGATGGACACATATCCCGTGCGGAACGTCGCTCCGCGCGCGAGCCAGAAGGAGATCACGCTCGGCCCTGCCGTGGCGCCCACGCCCCAGGCGCAGTGCAGCCAGTTCATATGCCGCGCCTCATAGTGAAGCGCGACGTAGTTGTTCAGCGCCGCGTCGACCGATCCCCCGCCGAGGCCGAGCGGCACCGCGCAGACGAAGAGGAACCAGAACGAGCCCGTCGCAGCAATGCCGAAAAGGCCCGCCGCCGTCATCGCCACGCTCACCGCGCTCACCGCTCCGGTGCCGAAGCGGCGGATCAGCCGCGTGCTCAAAAGGCTCGACACCACAGTGCAGCAGGTGACAAGCAGCGTCACCGCCCCCGCCCACGATACGTCCGCGCCGAGCGCGGCATGCATATCCGGCCACGCCGCGCCCAGGAGCGAGTCGGGCAGGCCCAGGCTGATAAAGCAGATGTAAATGAGAATAAGGAGAAGCGTTGCCATAAAAGCACCTCTGTTCCGCCGCAGCGCGGCAGGATTGATTCCGGAAAAAAAGCAGCGCATGGCGCGGCGCAGGTTGTCGATCCCCCTTGCGCCGCAGCGCATGACGCTTTGAAGCATTTGCCCCGCGCACGAGTGGGCAAGTCGCTCCGCTCAGGATGACACCTTCTCTCTGTCATTCTGAAGCGCGAAGCGCTGATAACCTAAAGGTCACGCGAGAATCCCGTATGTAGAAGGACGCGCTCCGGCCGACGGACAGGAATGCGCGTAAGCAAATGCAGCCCGCCGCTCTGCGGACGGGGTCCTTCGGCCTGCGGCCTCAGGATGACACCCTTTCCCTGTCATTCTGAGGAGTGGAACGACGAAGAATCCCGGCCGTAGGAG
>CAKTWY010000209.1 GCA_934630445.1 uncultured Eubacteriales bacterium | reverse complement strand
ACGGATCCTTCGGCCTGCGGCCTCAGGATGACGGATCAAAAACAAACCAAAATTGACATAAATGTATCCCGATACGCAAATAAAGAAAGTTTGGTGACTGAAAAATGGCGGAAAAGCCCAGCTTTATTTTTGAAAACCAGAAGATCATCCCCGTCGACATCGAGCGGGAGATGAAAAAGTCCTACATCGACTATGCGATGTCCGTCATCGTCGGCAGGGCGCTGCCGGACGTGCGCGACGGCCTCAAGCCCGTGCACAGGCGCATCCTCTACGCGATGTACGAGGACAACCTCACGCCCGACAAGCCCTACCGCAAGTCCGCGACCACGGTCGGTAACGTGCTCGGCCGGTACCATCCGCACGGCGACGCGGCGGTCTATGATTCGCTTGTGCGCATGGCGCAAGACTTTTCCCTGCGCTATCCGCTGATCGACGGGCACGGCAACTTCGGCTCCATCGACGGGCACCCGGCGGCCGCCTACCGTTACACGGAGGCAAGGCTCGACAAGCTGGCCGTGGAGATGCTCACCGATATCGAGAAGGAGACTGTCGACTTCGTTCCGAACTTCGACAACATCCGCAAGGAGCCGGTCGTTTTGACCTCGCGCTTCCCGAACCTGCTGGTCAACGGCTCGTCGGGCATCGCGGTCGGCATGGCGACGAACATCCCGCCGCACAACCTGCGCGAGGTGGTCGACGCGATCTGCTATGTCATCGACAACCCGGAGGCGGACCTTTCGGAGATCATGGAGTTCATCAAGGCGCCCGACTTCCCGACGGGCGGCACGATCATGGGCATGTCCGGCATCCGCGCGGCGTACGCCACCGGGCGCGGCAAGCTGCGTGTGCGCGCGAAGACGGAGATCGAGGAGCACGGCAACGGCCGCTACCGCATCGCGGTGACGGAGATCCCCTACATGGTCAACAAGGCGCGCCTGGTCGAGTCGATCGCGGAGCTTGTCAAGGACAAGCGCGTGGACGGCATCTCCGACCTGCGCGACGAGTCGGACCGCGACGGCATGCGCATCGTCATCGAGCTCAAGCGCGACGCAAACCCGCAGGTCGTCCTGAACCAGCTGTACAACTACACGCAGATGGAGGACACGTTCTCCGTCATCATGCTGGCGCTGGTGAAGAACCAGAAGCAGCCGCAGATTTTGACGCTGCGCGAGATCCTCGACCACTACATCGCCTTCCAACGCGAGATCATCGAGCGCAGGACGATCTACGACCTGAAAAAGGCGCGCGAGCGCGCGCATATTTTGGAGGGCCTGAAGATCGCGTGCGACAATATCGACGAGGTCATCCGCATCATCCGCACGAGCTACAACGACGCGAAGGAGCGTTTGATGGAGCGCTTCGAGCTGTCGGAGGTGCAGGCGCAGGCCATCCTCGACATGCGCCTGGGCCGCCTGCAGGGCCTCGAGGTGGAGAAGATCGTGGAAGAGCTGCAGCGCATCCATGCGCGCATCAAGGAGCTGGAGGAGATCCTCGCTTCCGACGAGCTGAAGTATGACATTATCAAAAAAGAGCTGCGCGAGCTTTCCGCCCGCTTTGGCGACGAGCGGCGCACGGCCATCGCCCCGGTCGAGAACGAGATCGACATCGAGGACCTCATCGAGGAGGAGGAGTGCGTCTACACGCTCACGCGCCTTGGCTACATCAAGCGCCAGCCGACGTCGGTCTACCGCTCGCAGCGCCGCGGCGGGCGCGGCGTGACCGCGATGACGACGCGCGAGGAGGACCTTGTGGACACGCTGTTCACCGCCTCGACGCACGACAACATCCTCTTCTTCACGAATTACGGGCGCGTGTACCGCCTCAAGGGCTACCTCATCCCCGAGGCGGGCCGCACGGCGAAGGGCATGAACATCGTCAACCTCCTGCAGATCGATGGAGATGAAAAGGTCACGGCCATGATCCCCATCCGCGAATTTGAGGAAGGGAAGTACGTCTTCTTCGCCACAAAGATGGGCACGGTCAAGCGCATGACGCTCGAGAGCCTGAAGACCGTCAGGAAGGCCGGCATCCGCGCGCTGTCCGTCAACGACGGGGACGAGCTGATCGGCGTGCGTCTGACGGACGGCGCGGCGCGTCTCATCATGGCCACGCGCGAGGGCCGCGCGCTGCGCTTTGACGAGAACGAAGTGCGGCCCATGGGCCGCGACGCGGCGGGCGTGCGCGGCATCCGCCTGGGCGAGGGCGACTATGTCGTCGGCCTTGCGCGCGAGCGCGAGAATGCGGAGCTGCTCACCGTCACCGAGAACGGCTACGGCAAGCGCACGGCGACGACGGAATTTACCGAGCACCACCGCGGCGGGTCGGGCGTAACGGCGCACAACCTGACGGAGAAGACCGGCAAGCTCGCCGCCATCAAGGTCGTCACGGCGGAGGACGACGTGATGATGATCACCAGCGGCGGCGTCATCATCCGCATGAACGCGGGCACGATCCGCGAGTGCGGTCGCGCGTCGCAGGGCGTCATCCTCATGCGTCTTTCCGAGGATGTAAAGGTCATTTCCGTCGCGCGCACCGCGAAGGAAGAGGAAGACGAGTACGAGGCAGGCGCCGCAGAGCCGGAAGAAACGGCGGACGGGGAATAAATAACAGCGCCGAGCAGCGCCGCAGGGAGATATGTTCCGGAGCGAAGCGTGGGTGTTCGGCGCGCAGCGTCGGGCGCACATGCTGAGACGGAGGAAATATCGACCGGCCGTGGCGCGTCGGGAGGCGTGACTGAAAAAGAGCGCCGAGCAGCGCCGCAGGGGAGACAAGTGCGCAGCGAGCTGTGACAGGAAGAGTGCGCAGCGCTCGCGCTGGCATAGCGAGGCGGAGAAATTGTCGACCCGGCCGCGGCGCGTCGGGAGGCGTGACTACTCACGGCACCGTGAATTGGCGAAACACGGCGGGCCGACGGCCGGGATCCTTCGCTTCGCTCAGGATGACAATATGGGGGTGGCAGGATGACAGGGTAACTGTCATTCTGAGGAACGCAGTGACGAAGAATCCCGGATGTAGGAGGACGTGTTGCGGCAGAATGCCGTTCTACGGACGGGATCCTCGCGTGCCCTGACCGAGCCCTCTGTTCTACGGCCGGGATCCTCGTATGTAGGAGGTCACGCTCCCTCAGACGAAGCATACATTTCGCCCGGCGGATGCGGATATGACTGATACGCAAACGCAGACGCCAAAGCCAGCATATTTGAAAGGACGGCCGGACAATATGAGAAGAAGAGTCAGGGTAAAGCCAGGAAAGGGTCAATCGATGGTCGGACTCGTCGCGGGGGCGCTTTTTGTGCTCATTGGCTTGTTTGTCGTGATACCGGCTGCCGGCGGGTTTGGCATCATCTGGACGCTGTTCGCCGTAGCCATCACGGCGGTGAACGGATACAACGCCTTTTCCGAAAAAGGCGTGGCGACGCATGAGATCGTTGTCGACGAAGAAGAAGATTATTTCAGCGCCATGTCCGCGCCCGCGCCGGGAACGGACGACGCAATGGCGCGGCTGAATAAGCTCAAGGAGCTGTACGAGTCGGGGCTTATCACGCGCGAGGAGTATGACGACAAGCGCAGGGAGATCCTGCAGGAGCTGTAAGACCAGCGCCGAGCCGTGTGTGCAGGGAGACATATGCGGAGCGAAGTCCGTCGTTCTACGGCCGGGATTCTCTCGTGCCCTGACCGAGCTCCCTGTTCTACAGACGGGATCCTTCGCTCCGCTCAGGATGACACCGTTTTTTCTGTCATTCTGGGGCAAAACTGTGACTGCCGCCGGGGGCGGAAACAGGGAGCGTGTTTGCGGAGGAGGAACGGAGTTGAAGGATGCCCGTCAGGGCGACACGCAACGACGATTCCGACGAGTGGGCAAGTCGCTGGCACTCAGGATGACAGTGTTTTTTCTGTCATTCTGGGGCAAAACTGTGACTGCCGCCGGGGGCGGAAACAGGGAGCGTGTTTGCGGAGGAGGAA
>CAKTWY010000208.1 GCA_934630445.1 uncultured Eubacteriales bacterium | reverse complement strand
TTATGAGGAATGCGGCTGGCGCTTTGTAACCCGCAGCGGGCTGATCCACGTGTTCACTGCCCCGGCCGGGAGCGGCGCGCCTGAATTTTATTCCGATCCGCGGCAGCAGGCCGCAACGCTCAAAGCGCTCAGGCGCAGCTATATACTCGGCTGGATCCCGGCGGTACTTGTTTTTTTATTCCAGTTTTTGATTGCCGCATCGCTATCCGGCAGCACACAGAATGCACTGGGCCGCCTGGCCGTCGAACTAAAACTGGGCTGTATCAGGCAGACCGCCCTGTTCGGTCTGTGCGCGGCCGCCGTCTTACTTTCGCTGTGCCATCTCATCTATGGCGCAGTGCGCACGACGCTGCTTTACCGGAGATTAAAAAAAGGACGCGCGCTCGATCACGCGCCGACGAAAAAGCGCCGGGCATACCGCGCCGTCACCGCCGTGCTCTGGGCCGCGTGTGCGCTTTTTGCGCTTCTTTTCGCGCTGCAGTGGGCCGGGTATGAAAAGTACGACATGCCGCCCGCCGCCGACGGGCCGTATCTCACGCTTGGCGACCTCGGTGTCGAGGGCGCGCGCGGCAGTGTGTATTACCCCGACAAGGCAAGCTCCGTCGAGACCTCGCGTTCCCTTCTCGTCAGGCAGTGGGATACGTATGAATGCATCGGTCGGGCCTGGATATATCAGGACGTCTTTCGCTTTTCAAACGAGCAGCTGGCACGCGAGGCGGCGCCGCTTTTGATGCGCAGCGCAACGTTCGCCCGCACTGCCTCCGATTTTCAGGCAGTGCGCGTGCCGGGGCTTGACCTCGCGTATCATGGGGGAATGGAATATGTTGCCGTGCGCGGAAATACGGTATGGTACATCACGCTTCTCCTTCCAGGAGAGGAGACAGGGGCGCAGCGCGCGCAGTCAGTCTTTGCCGCGCTGGCCGCTCTGCAAGTTCCGTAACAATACAGAAAGGAACGGCTGCCGCTGATGCGGCAGCCGTTCCTCAGGAATATGAATATTTCTCGCCCAGCAGCCGGTCGTATGACAGGATGCGCAGCGCCTCGCGAAAGCGCGCCGTCTGCAGGCTGTTTTTCCCGGTGATCTCTTCTTTCACCGAATGGACGGGCAGCGCCTGCATACATTCGCTCAAAAATTCCATATACGGCGTCTTCCCCATGCCGATATAATCGAGAAAGACGTTCATCAGATAGAAGGAGGAGAACTTCTCCGCCATGAGCCCCTGTTCCTGCTTTGCCGCCTCAAAATTGGTGTATACGGCAAACTCCGTGCTCAGATGGCTGAGATCGTCATAAATATTCTCATTGGTAATCCCGTTCAGCCTTTTGTATCCATCGAGCAGAGGCTGATGATCGCCATAAAAAAGCAGCGCTGTCGGGCGCTCCCGCGCGTCGATATAATCGAGCAGCCGCCCAAGCGCGCGGTCCGTGTCCGCAATGCCGTTTGCATAGGCGTTGAGCGCCTCAAGTTCTCCGTCCGTCAGGGCTGAACATGTGACGATCTCACGATCATCATCGGATAATTTGACGTATGGCGAATGGTTCTGCATAGATGTGCCGAAAATAAACGCAGGCTGTGCACCGCTGCTCTCCAGATCGGCGATGATCTGATCGACAAATGCAGCGTCTGAAATATGTGCGTCGCGCGGATATTCTCCGGGCGTGACGGTCAGGCTGTCCTCAAAGCGCAGGGTGTCAAAGCCCATCGCCGTAAACGCCTTTTCCCGCTCATAAAAATAGCGCTTGTACGGGTGGATATAGGTCGTGGTATATCCCATATCCTCAAAATAGCGCTCGTACGTCCAGATGTCGCCGTCTTTGTCGATATGCTTGTACGGCGATTTGGTATTGTTCTGCGCCTCATTGGAGGTGCCGCTTAAAACCTCAAACTCCGTCGCCGCCGTGCCTCCGCCGAAGGAGGGAACGACGATCTCCCCGCCGGCGTTGTGCGCCTTCATGCGGCTGAAATTTTCGTATATATCCTCATGAATGGCAATGCCGTTCACGCGGTTCAAATCAAAATAACTCTCGCTCATGATGACGATAACGTCCGGGCGCATACCGGTACCGTACGTACCCTCGTATGGCGCAAGCAGGTTTTCCACATTTGTCCGGTTATAATCAAGCGTCGTCTCCGGCGCTACCGTATCATAATAGATCGATCCGATCAGGCAGTCCACCGCGTTCATCGGCTCCGCGTCCTGTTCATGGGAGGAGACATCGTCATACGCCTCGATCTGCGGCTCGAAAAGCTGCTTGGCAAAGGAATCGACCGAAAGCGGCACGAGCAGCGCCATCGCCGTAACAAGGCTGATCGCACGCCGGTGCGCGCCGTAAAACGGTCCTCTGACGCGCAGCGCCGCAAGCAGCATGACATACGCCGCAAGCGCAAGGCCTGTGACGACAAACATCGGCCGAAACGGCATGCCGGACCCCTGGCCACCCTTGACATTCCAGAGCTCACCTATATTGACAACCATCGCGATGTCGTCCACGCCGATGCGCGTGCCAAGGTTGATCTGCTTATAATAATCGGCGAGGGAGATGATGTAAAGGGGCAGCGCCATGACCGCCGCCGGGATCCACGCGCGCCGCCCGAGCGCGGACAGCACGCTGTAAAGGAGCAGCAGCACTGCGCTCGTCATAATCGCGCGCCAAAAAAGCCCCGCTCCGACGCTGTGCAGCGCATCCGATCCCCAGCCCGTATTGAGGTATAAGACCGCGTTCAGGAAAAACGGGAATGCAAAAAACAGCGCTGTCCGGAGTGTTTCGCTGCCATATTTTTTATCTATTTTGTCGAAGAATCTGCGCATGCTTTCTCTCCTTTTTCAGTGCCATATGCCGCTTCCATTATCCATCAGGCGGCCCGAATTTGCAACGACAAAACTATCACATTATTCTTACAATTTTATAACAATTTTATCTAATATCCACTGATAAACGCAAAAGCCAGCGTCTCTCCCAGCGCATGGGCATCCCCGCGATGTGCGCCGCGGCGGCTATGGTTGACAAGCGTGCCCCCGCGCGTCTATAATAAGAAATAACGTCTTCGCGCGGCGCACGCCGCGCATGTAGGAAAGGAGCTTCCCATACCATGAGTGAAGAATGCACCCACAACTGTGAGACCTGCAGCGCCAATTGCGGCGGCGGGCAGCCGGAAAGCCTGATTGAAGCGCCCCACGCGCTTTCAAACGTAAAAAAAGTCATCGGCGTCGTCAGCGGAAAGGGCGGCGTGGGCAAATCGCTCGTCACCTCGATGCTCTCGGTGCTGATGAACCGCCGTGAATACCGCACCGCGATCCTGGATGCGGACATCACCGGTCCGTCGATCCCGAAGATGTTCGGCATCCACACGCGCGCCCGCGGCGATGAGAGCGGCATTTTCCCTGTCGTGACCAAAACCGGTATCCAGATGATCTCCCTCAACCTGCTTGTCGAGGATGAAACGACTCCTGTCGTCTGGCGCGGTCCCGTCATTGCCGGCACTGTCAAGCAGTTCTGGACGGATGTGATCTGGACGGACGTCGACTTCATGTTCGTAGACATGCCTCCGGGCACGGGCGACGTTCCGCTGACTGTATTCCAGTCGCTGCCGCTTGACGGCATCATCGTCGTCGCTTCCCCGCAGGAGCTCGTCTCCATGATCGTCGCAAAGGCCGTGAACATGGCGCAGATGATGGAAGTGCCCATCCTCGGTGTCATTGAGAACATGAGCTACATCGCCTGCCCCGACTGCGGCAAAAAAATCAAGCTCTACGGCGAGAGCCATGTCGACGAGACCGCCGAAAAATACGGCCTCAAGGTGCTGGCAAAGCTGCCGGTCGACCCCAGTATCGCTTTGGCGTGCGATCAGGGCCTGATCGAACTGTTCGAGGGCGATTGGCTCGACGGCGCAGCGCAGTCGCTGGAGAAGCTGCTGGAAGAAAAGTAAGACAGCCGCGCGCATGTGCGCCGGTTCTTCACCGCAGCGAAGCGCGCGAACACAACCTGTTTTTGCCGCCATGCGGCAAAAGGATCTTGCGCGCCTATCAAT
>CAKTWY010000207.1 GCA_934630445.1 uncultured Eubacteriales bacterium | reverse complement strand
AGGGGAGGGCGCCTTTCGCGCGCTGGAGGCGGCCTGCGCCGCCGAGCTGGGCGCGCGCGAAGGCCTTGTCATTTCCACAGGCGGCGGCGCGGTCAAGAGCGAGGAGAACATGCGCGCGCTGGGCGCGAACGGCGTCATCGTCTTTATTGACCGCCGGGTGGAGGACATTCTCACCTCGAACATGAAAAACCGCCCGCTCCTGCGCGACGACCCGTCGCGGGTATATGCGCTCTACCGCGAGCGCATCGGCCTTTACCGCCGCTGGGCGGATGTGGAGGTGAAAAACCGCGGCAGCGTGTACCAGACGGCCGCCGCCATCGTCCGCGCCGCCCGCGCGCGGATGCATGGCCGGCGCTTTTGATACGTGTCATCCTGAGCGACAGCGACTTGCCCACTCGTCGGAATCGTCGCTCGGCGTCGCCCTGTTCCTCGTCAGCAGGGCGGCAGGTCTGCCGGAACGCGTTCTCCTACAGACGGGATTCTTCGGCCTTCGGCCTCAGAATGACAAGGTGGATATACACTGGAGCGACAGCAAAGACCCGCCGCTGCACGGCGGGTCTTTTTTTTCATCAATTTTTTTACATGAAATTTACATTTCCGCTGTGTTCAGGTATACTGTCGGTATAAGCACCGCGCCGCGGGCGGACGCCGCGCGGCACAGGAGGGCATCGTATGCAGAGTGAAAGACGCGTGGTCTACGCAAACCTTCTCTCACGCGGGTTCCCGACCTTTTTTGAGATGATCTTCAACAACCTCCACGGCATGGTCGATATGATCATGATCGGTATGCTCGGCGCGGTGGAGATCGCCGCGGTGGGCCTGACGAACGAGCCGAATACCATCTGCGGCTTCGTCTTCATGGCCCTGGAGATGGCGATGATCGCCTTCATTTCGCGCCTGCGCGGGGAAGGGCGCGAGCAGGAGGTGCGCGCGCTGTCGGTCAGCTACCTCGCCCTGACGCTCGTGCTCGCGGTTGCGGTCACCGTCGCTGCGATCGCCTTTGCCCGGCCGGTGATGCTGTTCATGGGCGCGCAGGCAGACACGATCGAACTGGCGGTCGCGTATTTCCGCGTCAACGCGCTCAGCTTCGTTTTCCGGCGCGTGTACGGGGCGGTGACGGCCATCTACCGCGGCTTTGGACGGACGAAGTTCTCCTTCCGCGTGAACCTGGTTTCCAACGCCTCGAACATCGTCCTCAACGGCGTGTTTATTTTCGGTTTTCTCGGCGTGCCGGCGATGGGCGCCGTCGGCGCCGCGTGGGGCACGGTCGTGAGCTGCGCGATCGGCTGCGCGCTGTCGCTCGTCGTCCTCTTCGGCCACTCGCGCGAGGCGGCGGTCTTTTCCCTGCATGCGCGCGAATTTCTGCACGTGTGCGCGGCCCCCGCGCGGCGGATCCTGAAAGAGTCGGTGCCCTTCGTCGCCGAGCGCGTCATGGTGCGCGTCGGCGTCATCATGACGGTCAAATTCGCCGCGTCGCTGGGAACGATCCCCTGTGCATCGCACCGCATTCTCACCAACCTGATGCTCTTCGCCATCTTCGGCTGCGACGCCATCGCGGCAACGGCGATGACGTATATCGGCGAGTGCCGCGGCGCAAAGGACCGCGCGGGAGAGCGCGCCTATCTCGACGCGGCGGTCGTGCTCAGCGTGGCCTATACGCTCGTCGTGGGGGCGGCGAGCTTCTTCTTCAGCCGCTGGTTCATCCTCATCTATACGCGCGACGCCGCCGTTATCGCGCTGGGCGCGCCCATCCTGCGGCGGTATGCGTTTGTGATGCCCTTCCAGGCCGTTGCGCTGACCTATTCCGGCGCCATGCGCGGGGCGGCGCGGCCGGCCATCCCGACCGCGGCGATCACGGTGGGCATCGTCCTGCTGCGCCCGTCGCTGGCGGCGATTTTTCTCTACGTGCTGGGATGGGGCCTTCCCGGCGTGTGGCTGGCGATCATGGCGGACGAATTTTTCCGCTTCGTGGTGCTGGCCATTGCCGTGCCGTTTGTCTTTATCCGCCGAAAAGAGCCCGGCGCAGCGCCCACAGGGCAAGCAGGTGCGCCGGATAAAACAGATAAAACGCGTGTTTGAAGCGCTGCGTGCCGCGCGCGCCGCCATACATCGCCGCCGGAAGGGCCGCGAGCGCGCCTGCGCCGAACAGCGCGCGTGAGATCCAGAGCGCGATGGCCGCCATCGCCGCGAGCATCGCGGCGCGCTTCTCCCGCAGCAGCCAGAGCGCCGCGATCAGCACGACGCCCGCCGCGCCGGAATCCGCGCGCAGCGCCTGGGCGAGCGCGCATCCGGCGGCCAGGCTCAGGGCCCTCGGCAGCACCCGCCCGGAAAAGCGTTTGAGCGCCATGAGCGTCATCATCCCCGCCGCGAGCGTAAAAAACACGTTCTGCGCTGACACGTCCGCTCCGCCGGAAAAGGCGAGGTCGTACGGCACTTCCGACACCAGCGCAAAAAGCGCCAGGCGCGCGAGGTAGCGCGCGGCGCTGCGCGTGTGGGCGAAGCCCTCCGCCAGCAGGAAGCAGAACAGCGGGAAGGACAC
This sequence comes from uncultured Eubacteriales bacterium, assembly GCA_934630445.1. Taxonomy (GTDB): domain Bacteria; phylum Bacillota; class Clostridia; order Oscillospirales; family Butyricicoccaceae; genus CAKTWY01. The sequence continues at coordinate 1,503 of CAKTWY010000207.1, read as the reverse complement.
GCGCCCGACGACCCTCAGCAGCGTGTCCGCCGCGAGCCAGAAGGTGGGCGGCGCCTCGGCCGGTACGAAAAAAACCGGCTCGATGAGCGCCGCTCCCACGTGGTCGAGCACCATTGCAGCCATGGCGATGCCCTTCAGCGCGGCGCCCGTCAGACCTCCGCGCGGGTCGGAAAAAGCGTTCATGTGTTCAGCACTCCTTAAAAAATCCCGCGCCTGCGTGTATCGCATTTTGCGCATAAAATCTCATGCAGCCGGGATCATTCCACGGTTTATACCCTGCGCCGCCGCGCCCGGCGGCAGGCGGTTCCCATCAAACAAAACAAGCGCCGGCGCCTGTTTTGCGTTTCTATTATATCAAATCCGCCTCCTCCTGCATAGGATGAACAAAAAAGGGAGGAGAGCGCCTATGCCGTCCATCTACTTAAGCCCATCCACACAGGAAGGAAACCCCTACATCATCGGCGGGAACGAGGAGCAGTATATGAACCTCGTCGCCGACGCAATGGAGCCGTATCTGCGTGCGAGCGGCATCACCTTCACACGCAACAGCCCCGATATGACCGTCAACCAGATCATCCGAGAATCGAACGCGGGCAATTATGACCTGCACCTCGCCTTGCATTCCAACGCCGCGCCCGAGCGTATCGCCGGACAGCTGCGCGGAACGGACGTGTATTATTACGCCGGCAGCCCGCGCGGCCAGCGCGCCGCGCAGATCATCGCCAATAATTTTAAGATGATCTATCCCATTCCGTCCAGGGTGCGCACGGTGCCCACCACATCGCTCGGCGAGCTGCGCTACGTGCGCGCGCCGTCTGTTTTGATCGAGATCGCCTATCACGACAACGTCGAGGACGCGACGTGGATCCGCGACAACATCGATCCCATCGCGCGCAATATCGTTCTTTCTCTGACCGATTATTTCGACATCCCGTTTATCGAGCCGGGCAGCGCGCGCACCGGCACGGTCGTCACGCAGGTGACGCCGCTGAACCTGCGCGCGGAACCGAGCATGACCTCGCGCATCCTGCTGCAGATCCCGCGCGGGGCCCAGGTGCGCGTATACGGGCAGACGGGCGACTGGAGCATCGTCGAATACAACGGCGTGACCGGTTACGCGCGCTCGGAGTTTATCCGGTAGCGAACGAAAAACGAAAAAAAGCGAAAATATTATTCCGCGGCGGTTGCAATCCGCCGCGCTTTTTTTTATAATGGAGAAGCTGCTGAAAAAACGACATTCTGCCGACCGCTGGAGGGCAAGATGACAGGAATATATTTCTTTTACGGCCGGGATTCCCGCGTGCCCTTCAGGGTATCAGCGCTCCGCTCAGAATGACAGAAGCGCTGTCATCCTGAGCGAAGCGACTTGCCCACTCGTCGAGATGGTCGCGGCGCGTCGCCCATGCGGGCATCCTTCCGCTCCCACTCTCCTCCGCAAATCCGCTCCCTCCCCCTGCCGCTGGCAGCGGTCGCGTATTTGCCCCCTCCGGGGTACACGAGGCC
>CAKTWY010000206.1 GCA_934630445.1 uncultured Eubacteriales bacterium | reverse complement strand
GACGTCTCGGTCTGGATATCCCGGAATTTTCTCGCCGACAATCCGGCCGGGCGCGTCGTGCGCGGCGCCTTTGGCGAGGCGATGGAAGAGGGCCTTCTCTATGATATCAACTATCTGGCCCAGAACATCTTCCTCGACCCCGATACGCCGTATGATATCCGCGAAAAGCTGCGGCAGATGCTGTATTCCGGCGTCGCGGGCGGCACTTACCGCCTTGGAACGGAGGTCGGCTTCGGCAGCGTGACGCCCCGCGCGGGGCAGGCCGGCGCGCTGGAGTTCGATTACGACGCGGCGGCGCGTTATTACGACATGCAGAACCTCACGCGCGACCAGCTGGTGCTCTTCGGCGGCGACGCCGCGCTTCGGAAGCTGAAAACGCCCGCCGAGCGGCGCACGTATATCCGAAAGCATTACTTCCCGCGTACCGCCGAGTCAAAGATCCTCTTCGAGCACGTGTATCCGCCCTATCACGCCCTGCCGGTGGATCTGCACTCCCCCGAAGCGCAGAAAGTGTTTGCGGAATTTGACGCCGGGCTGTATACTGATTTTGCAGTCATGCCGTCCGAGCAGCGCGCCTATGAGATCGGCAGACTGCTCGGCGTGGAGGAAACGGACACGCCTGCCGGCAGCGCGGGCGAAGCACAGCCCGCGCCAAAATCCGGCGCATCCGTTCCCGCGTATCTCAAAACGATCGACGGCAAAGTCGGCGGAAAGGTGCCCGTCAAGGACTATCAGGCCATCCGCGCAGCCTCGGTCAAAAACCCGGACGCCGATTCCATCACCTTGGGGAAATATACGCCCACCGTTTTCGACGGCGTGGCGGACTGGACAAAGCCGGGGCCGGACTCATACATCGCCAGAGCGGGAGACAGTTCCTCCTACTTTGATCTTGGCGGTGAATGGGCGGTAATAAAAGAAAAATACGGTATGAACGATCAGGAAATGTTTGAGTATTTCAATAAGCCTGTTTTGGAAGATGCCATTGCCGGCGGGAAAACAATTTATTTTTCACATAATCCATTAGAATACCCGGATACATTCCTGGATTGGGAATGGGAGTATATCAAAAAGCGCCTTTTATTAACAGATGAAAATTTAAAGAAAAATGAGGGAATCTGGTATGTTAGATAAAGAAGCTCAGAGCAATTTAAACCATATAAAAAGCGCTGCACAGATGATATGGAATGATGCTTGCCAGTTCGGAGAAATTAACGTATTGAATGCGCCGTATTCAATGTTTCAGCTGCCAGCATGTATCTACAAAAAACATGACGTTTTGTTTTCATACGACAGGTCGATACTGGGAATTTATGTAAAAAACCAAGGCGAGTATGTAAACATAAGGAGATTTACTACAGATGAGATAATCGGAGGCTTCGACAGCTGCAAGCCGGACAGCCTCCTGCATAATTTTGTCATACTTAATAACGTCCTGTCATCCATGCGTTAAAACGTCTGCGTTGTTGAACAGGTGTAGAAAAAGAGGCCGGAAATTCCGGCCTCTTTTTTTAAAGTTCTGCGCGGTGCGCGTATATCCGGAAGCATTATTTCCCGCGTACCGCCGAGTCAAGGATCCTCTTCGAGCACGTGTATCCGCCCTATCACGCCCTGCCTTTGCCGGGGATATCCGCCCCGCGCTTGCATATGTCAGCTATCCCGGCTGCAGCTGCGGCGCGAAAGCCTCTTACATTGCCCGCCTCAGGCAGGAACTGGAGCAGGCGCGGTGAGCCAGCCCCGGCCGGCGGTGCCTGTGCGCCATGCGGGAATAAAAAATTGCGGAGAAAGCAACAGGAACGGCTGCGGATTTTGCAGCCGTTCCTGTTTTCAGTCTGGATGTTCCTGTACCTCACTGTGTCAAAAGCGGGCTGTCCGGCGTTTCGCCCGTGCCCGGTGTTTCACCCGTACCCGGCGTTTCGCCCGTGCCCGGCGTTTCGCCCGTGCCCGGTGTTTCACCCGTGCCCGGTGTTTCACCCGTACCCGGCGTTTCGCCCGTGCCCGGCGTTTCACCCGTGCCCGGCGTCTGGCCCGTGCCCGGTGTTTCCGGCACGGTGATCGTTCCGGAGGCGGGTGCGCCCTTCGTGCCCACGAGCACGACCTTATCCAGGCGCGTGTAGGTGGAGGTGTTTTCGAGCTTTCGGCTGACTTCCTTCCCGTCGACATATACAACACGGTAGGTCTGCGTCTTATAGCCGGAGTGGCCCTCCGTCTTCACCTTTTTCTTGCCGTAATCGAGCGTGGGATCCTCCACCTCTGTCGTGGTAAAAGGATTGGAAGAGAGGATGGAGGTCTCCAGCTTTACGCTTTTATCCTGCGTCTTCGTACCGTAAAAGTTCACGTACAGGGCGCTGCCCTTCTGATAGCATTCGATCTTGATCGGGTAATCGGTGTTGTTTTTGAAAACATAATCCGTCGAGCCGTAAACGACCGTCGCGTCCTCGCCGAGCTTTGTATACGCCACTGTAAAGCGGTGGTTCCTGCGGCTGACGACCTCCAGGTCGGCATAGAGCGTGGCCATATAAAGCGTCGAGGAGACCTGGCAGATGCCTCCGCCAATACCGTCGACGATCTCCCCCTGCTGATAAATGAGCGCGTCCTTAAAGCCGCGTTCATAGGTGCGCGGCCCCACCACTTTGTTGTAGGAAAACTCGTCGCCCGGGTTGAGGATCGTTCCGTTTACAAGCTCCGCCGCCAGACGCACGTTCGCCGTGCGGGGTACGTTGCCGGGGTTTAAGCTCGTCTTCTGCTGCGTCAGCGTGTCGCGGAAAAGAACCTCAGTCAGATGTTCCTTCGAAATTTTCGGCTGTGTGATGGTAAGGGGCACCGTGACCGTGCCCTTCCCGCCGGCCTCGTCGATGAGACGCTGCGCCTCGGCCGTGTCAAAGGTCACGCCCACCACGCTGTCCGTGATGACGGAGCCCTTCGGGTCCGCTTCGAGGTCGAGATACGCGTCGCGCGCCACAGTCTCGATCTGGCTCTTGATCAGCGCCAGATCGACTTCCCCCTTCTCCGATTGCTCCGGCTCATATGTCAGGGGCGAAAAATCAAAGCCGGCAAACCGTTCGCGCACAAGCGCGCCGAGGTTTTCCTCGTCTATGACGACGCTCGCCATACCCAGGTCGATCACCAGGTTCTCGCCGCTGATCTCGTAGTTCGGCTCTTTCAGCTCGTGCGCGGCCGCGCCGGCGATCTCATGGATGCGCGCGGAAAAGGCCGTCTCGTCGAGCGTGGGCGCAAGCTGCGCCTCGTGCCCTGACAGCAGCGCCGAAAGCGCCTCGGAAATCCGGCGGAAAGGACCGCCGCTCCTGGCGTAGGAGTAGATCGCCTCCGTCGTCGCGTCCACGTCGATCGACGCGCCGATTTCCTCGCTCGTGATGACGAATTTTTCATCCACGATCGTCAGCTCGATCTCCCGGTCTTTGTAATACTTGTCGTTCACGCTGCGTACCACCGCTTCGACGCCGGCGCGGTCGAGACCCTCCATCCGCTCTCCGGCGAAGAAAACGTTCGGATATACGCGGTCGTATACGTACAGCGCCCAAACCGCAAAGGCAATCGCCGCCGCGAGAAGGACCGCAAGCACAATAAGCACGACCTTCAGCGCCCGCGAGCCGGAAGGCGGCGCGTCGCTCACACGCCGTCCGGCGCCGCCCTGAAGCTTCATGCCGAATTTTGACTGATCTGCCATGCCACACCTCTTAAGTAAACGCATGCGCGGCGCGGACCGCGCATGCAAAAGTCGCGGGAAGATGCAAAGGGTATAAAAGGATACGATACTTATTATAGCGTTCGCAGGCGCGAAATACAATTACGAAACGGATACAATTTAGAAACAGATGCCGCCCCGATCCGCCTTTTTTCGCGCTGTTATTTGTTAGACGGGGAAAACCGCGCAAAGGTTTCCCGCCGCGCCCTGTCATCCTGAGGCCGCAGGCCGATACCCCTCCGGGGCACGCGAGGATCCCGTCCGTAGAACGGCGAGTATTCGGAACACGCTCTCCCCCGCCCGGGATTCTCGCGTGACCTTTAGGTTATCAGCGCTTCGCGCTTCAGAATGACAGGGAAAGGGTGTCATCCTGAGGCCGCAGGCCGATACCCCTCCGGGGCACGCGAGGACCCCGTCCGCAGAGCGGCGAGTATTCGGAACACGCTCTCCCCCGCCCGGGATTCTCGCGTGACCTTTAGGT
>CAKTWY010000205.1 GCA_934630445.1 uncultured Eubacteriales bacterium | reverse complement strand
AACAATCCATGCTTATTCGTCCTCGTCATACGCGGCAAAATCGGGCGAAAATGACTCAAATGCTTCGCCGCTGGCCTCAATACGGTCCAAGAACGCAGTCATGTATTCGCGCGCACGGCGGATCTTGTGTTCCTGCTGTGTAGAGAGGATGCGCTGGAACCAACTCAGACGCTCGCCGACGGTTTCGCGCGTCTGGCGCAGCGTCTCGGTATAAAGCCGTTCACCGCGCGCGAGGATCAGACGGTTTTCATCCAGCTCACGCGGATGGATTTTGTAGCGGGCAAGCTTTTCCAGCTGCTGGGCGATCTCATCGTCACTGTACTGAAGCTTGCGGTTCAGGATGAGCTTATTTGTGACAGCGCCGGTGGAATTGTTGGTTACCTCCACCTCGAGGATGCCGTTGATGTCGTATGTAAAGCGCACGTCGACTGATGCCTCGCCGCGCGGCTTTGGCGGAACGGTCACATGTATCTCGCCCAGCTTGAGATTATCGCGGCAGTAGCGGCTCTCGCCTTGGTAGATTGTGAGCCTCAACCCCGTCTGGTTGTCGCGTACGGTTTGGTAGCTACTCATACGGCTGGCTGGCAGGGAAGTATTGCGCTCGATAATGGGGGAGAAGAGCGGTTCGTCGGGGTTCTCAGGGTTCATCGTCGACACGCCGAGGGAGAAGGGACAGATGTCCGTCAGAAGCATATCGCGCACCTCGCCCGCGCGCGCCTTGATGCCGGCGACGACACCGCATCCGCGCGCGATCACTGCTTCGGGTGCGCTGCTGCAGAGCGGCGCTTTGCCGAGCACGTGCTCCAGGTACTTCTGTACGACGGGCATGCGCGACGAGCCGCCGACCATGACGATCTCGTCGATCTCCCTGAGCGTCAGCTCGCTGTCGCGCAGCACACGGCGCAGCGGCGCCTCCATCCGCTTGAGCAGAACCGGGCACATGCTGATGAGCCGCTGATTGGTCAAAGCCATGGAATAGGTGCGCCCGTCCTTTTCCAGCATCATCGCGGCGGCATTTTCCGTAGTGAGCGACATTTTGCACTGCTCTGCCTGCTTTAAGACGATGGCGCGGCTGTTCAGGTCGAGATCTTTGAACTGAAAGCCATTTTCCCTGCAAAAGGACTCGGCGATGGCAAGATCAAAATCGTCGCCGCCCAGATGGTTGTCGCCGGACACGGCGAGGATCTCCACAACATTTTCAAAAGCGTCCACGATGGAGACATCGAGCGTTCCGCCGCCAAAGTCAAAAACGAGGAACGTCTCGGCCTTCTCGCCGGCCATGCGGCAGGCGAGCGCGGCGGCGGAGGGCTCGTTGATGAGCCGGTCGACACGAAGCCCGGCAAGCTTCCCTGCGAGCTTTGTGGCCAGGCGCCCGTTGTCGTTGAAATACGCGGGCACGCTGATGACGGCCTCCTCCACGCGTTCGCCGAGAAAGACCTCGGCATCGCGCTTGAGCTGCTGGAGGACAAAGGAGGAGAGCTCCTCCGGCGTGAAAGACCGCCCGCCGAGGGAGAACGTCTTTTCCGTGCCCATAAAGCGCTTGAAGCTCGCGGCTGTCTGGGCGGGATGGGTGATGAGGCGCTCCTTCGCGATTTTCCCGACGAGGATGGTTCCGTCGTCGTCCACGCCGACGACGGACGGCGTGAGATATTCGCCGAAAGAATTCGGGATGAGCAGACATTTGTTCTCTTTCCAGACAGCTGCGAGGCTGTTGGTCGTTCCAAGATCGATACCGATGATCGCCATAAAAATCACGCTCCGTTTCGCTGGTACAGCTTGATTCGGTATATACAGACTGAGAAAATGCATTCGCATCTCTTTGTATCGGCAGGACACAAGGGCTGCCTTTTTATCATTGTAGCGCAAATTGACGCAAAGCTCAATATCGCACTTTGACAAGCGGATCGGCCGGCGCAGCCATGTGGCAGGAACAGGCGCGGCTGCGCGCAGTGAATACAGAAAAAGCCCAGGCCGTACGGCCTGGGCTATGCAGCTGTTTGGGATCACACAGTACAGATACGCAACGATTCCAACAAGGCAGCCTTTTTACGGCCGGCCTTATGCGTCTCTCCCGCAGCACTTTTTATATTTTTTGCCGCTTCCGCACGGGCAGGGATCGTTGCGCCCGACTTTTGCACCCTTTTTGACGGGCTGCGGCTTTGCCTCTTCCGCGCCGGCCGCGCCGCTCTCAGAGGTAGGTTTGGCTACCTGCTCGCGCTGCGCCACGCGCGCGACAAAGATCATACGCACCGTATCCTCGCGGATGGAGGCGATCATCTCCTCAAACATGTCGTAGCCTTCGCGCTTATATTCGACGACCGGATCCATCTGCCCGAAAGCGCGCAGGCCGATGCCCTGCCTGAGCTCCTGCATGGCGTCAATGTGATCCATCCACTTGGAGTCGACCATGCGCAGGAGGACCACGCGCTCAAGCTCGCGCATGATCTCGCTGCCGAGGGCCGCCTCCTTAGCGTCATAGACCTTCATCGCCTCGGCAATCAGGAGGCTCGCGAACGCCTCAGGCGTCATGTCGTTCAGGTCGTCGCGCGTAAAGGTCATCGTGCCGGGCGTGATGAAGACGTTCTCGAATTTCGCTACGACCTCGCGCGCCTGATCGGGATCGATATAGTCATGCTCACCGGTGAAGCCTGTTACCGTGCGGCGGATGACGTCCTCGATCATGGAAACGATGGAGCTTTTCAGGTTCTCCCCATCGAGCACCTTGCGGCGCTGGCCGTAGATGACCTCGCGCTGGGTGTTCATGACGTTGTCATACTCGAGAACGCTCTTACGGGTCTGGAAGTTTCTCCCTTCGACCTTCTTCTGCGCGGATTCGATCGCACCGGAGAGCATCTTCTGGTCGATGGGTGTATCGTCGTCGATGCCGAAGGAATCCATCAGGCCCATCACGCGCTCCGAGCCGAACAGGCGCATCAGGTCGTCTTCCATCGAGAGGAAGAAGCAGCTCTCGCCCGGGTCGCCCTGGCGGCCGGAACGGCCGCGCAGCTGGTTGTCGATGCGGCGCGATTCGTGACGCTCGGTACCGAGGATGCAAAGCCCGCCCGCCGCGCGGACTTTTTCGGCGTCCGCCGCGGTGACGGTTTTATATTTTTCATACGCCTCACGGAAAGCGGCGCGCGCGTTCAGAATTTCTTCATTATCCGTGTCGGAGTGGCCGGTGGCCTCATATATCAGCTCCTCCGGCATGCCCTGGCGCCTGAGGTCGTCGGTCGCCATACTCTCAGCGTTGCCGCCGAGCATGATGTCCGTGCCGCGCCCGGCCATGTTTGTGGCGATGGTCACAGCGCCGAATTTACCCGCCTGTGCGACAATCTGCGCCTCTTTTTCATGGAATTTGGCGTTGAGCACTTCATGCTTGATGCCCTCTTTTTTCAGCATGGCGGAGAGAAGCTCACTCTTCTCGATGGAGATGGTACCCACGAGCACCGGCTGCCCCTTCTCATGGCATTCGGCAATCCGGCGGATGACGGCGCTGAACTTGCCCTTTTCCGAGCGGTACACGACATCCGGCCGGTCGATGCGGATCATCGGGCGGTTGGTCGGGATAACGACAACGTCGAGCGAATAGATGTGGCGGAACTCCTCTTCCTCCGTCAGGGCGGTACCCGTCATACCGGAGAGCTTTTTATAAAGGCGGAAGAAGTTCTGGAACGTAATGGTGGCCAGCGTTTTGCTCTCGCGCTCGACCTTCACATGCTCCTTTGCTTCGATCGCCTGATGCAGACCCTCGGAGTAGCGCCGGCCGAACATCAGGCGGCCGGTAAACTCGTCGACGATGATGACCTCGCCCTCGCGCACGACGTAGTCGACGTCGCGCTGCATGATGCCATGCGCCTTGACAGCCTGGTTGATGTGGTGCAGCAGCGTGGTGTTGTCCGGATCGGTCAGATTCTCAACGTTAAAGTATGCCTCCGCTTTTGCCACGCCGCGCGGCGTGAGGGTCGCGCTCTTGGCCTTTTCATCGACGATATAATCGCCGTCCAGGTCATCCTGCGCTTCCTTTTCATCAACGGAAGCGAAGCGGATGGCCTTTAACCGCGCGACAAAACGGTCCGCCTCGTCATAGAGCTTGGTGCTCTTATCGCCCATGCCGGAGATGATCAGGGGCGTTCTCGCCTCGTCGATCAGGATCGAGTCGACCTCGTCGACGATGGCGAAGGCGTGGCCGCGCTGGACC
>CAKTWY010000204.1 GCA_934630445.1 uncultured Eubacteriales bacterium | reverse complement strand
CATTTTTAGAAAAGTGCCTGTATTCAGCGCTTCAACAGGAAAGGAGCTGTTCCCATATGTATGATTTATTTGAGAAAAACCACAACAGACAACTAGACGGAGGATCTGAATGATCGATATCAAAAGCTATGGCATCATTCCGGAAAATGTACCTTGCGGTGAATCCGGCACCGCAGCACGCGTGACTGCCGTGCATAAAGAGCGATACGGCATTGTCTGCCAGCAGGGAGAATGCTTCGCACGGCTGAAAAGCAGCGTCTATTTTGCAGGAAAAGGCGAGCCTTTTCCTACAGTGGGCGATTTTGTGACGATTGCGTACAATCCGGCAGGAGATAGTGTCATTACCCATACGTTTCCGAGAAAAACGTTTTTTGCCCGCCGCGATCCAACGCCCGGGCGAGGGGAACAGGCAGTCGCGGCAAACTTCGATTACGTGTTCATTATGCAATCCTTGAATCACAATTTTAATATCAGGCGCCTTGAACGCTATCTTGCGCTGGCGTGGCAGTCGGGCGCATCTCCTGTTGTGATCCTGACCAAAGCCGATCTGAAAGAGGAGATTGGGGAAGAGCTTGCCGCGGCCGAGAGCGCGGCGATCGGTGCGCCTGCCATCGCTGTAAGTGCCTTGGAGGGAACAGGACTCGATGCGCTTTCAGAATATCTGGCTCCCGGGAAGACGATCGTGTTTCTCGGTTCATCCGGCGTGGGGAAATCAAGCCTTTTGAATGCGCTCGCAGGAGAAGCGCTTATGCAGGTCGGCGCTGCGCGTGAGGAGGACAGCCGCGGCCGTCACACGACGACGCATCGCGAACTGATCTTGCTTTCATGCGGGGCAATGGTCATCGATACGCCGGGCATGCGCGAACTCGGCATGTGGGAGGCTGATGCCGGGATTGAAGATGCCTTTTCAGACATTGAGCAATATGTTTCCGCGTGCAGATTTTCCGACTGCAGCCATACCACGGAGCCGGGGTGTGCTGTGCGCGCGGCACTGGCAGCGGGAGCGCTGTCAAACGAACGCTGGCAGAGCTACCTGAAGCTTCGGCAGGAATCGCATTTTTCAGACGACAAAGCAGAGTACCTGCGCAAAAAGCAGGCGTGGCATAAAGGGATTGCCAAACAAATCCGTCAGCAGCAGAAATTCGGCAAGCATTAACGAAACTGATGCGCATGATTACAGCAAAAAAGCAGGCCGTTCATTACGGCCTGCTTTTATCAATCAAACGCACTCAGCTTCCGAGGATCTCAACCCACATCTGGTCATACATTTTTACGCGCTCGCCTAAATCTTTATAGACTTCGCATTTTGCCAGCAGCTCATCTGAAGGGTACTGCGTGGGATCGTTCCTGATTTCGTCAGGAAGCGCTTCATATACGTCTTTCTGCGGTGTGGAATAATTGATGTATGCGCGGTTGCGCTCGGCGATATCCGTGCGGCACATAAAATCAATAAATTTTTCAGCGTTTTCCTTATGTGCGCTGTTTTTTAAGATGCACATTCCATCGTACCACAGGTTCGAGCCTTCTTCCGGTATTGCATAAGCAAGGTCCGGATTCTGCTCGATCATGGTGATGGCGTCACCCGAATAGACGACCGCAAGCGCGCCTTCGCCGGCGATCATTTTGTCCTTGATCTCGTCGCCGGTATAGGCGAGGACGAGGGGCTTCTGCTCAATGAGCTTGTTGCGCGCCGCGTCAATATGTGCCTGCTCAGTAGAATTCATCGAATGGCCCAGATATTTCAGCGTAATACCAATGCTGTCGCGCACGCTGTTCATCATAAAAATCTGCCCGGCGTACTTTTCATCCCAGAGGATGCCCCAGCTGTCGACCGGGTCTGAGACCATCGTCGTATTGTAGATGATGCCGACCGTGCCCCACATGTAGGGGATGGAGTACTCGCCGTTGGGATCATAATCAAAATGTTTGAATTTATCATCGATCAGAGCATAATTCGGAACATTGTCCATATTGATCTTTGCGAGACGGTCTTCTGAAATAAGGCGCTGGATGATATAATCGGAGGGAATGATCACATCGTATGAAGCAGAAGAGGTGGTGATCTTGGTATACAGGTCTTCGTTCTGATCGAACGTGTCATAGATGACCTTGATCCCCGTTTCGGCCTCAAAATCGTCAATGACGCCTTCAGCGATATAATCTCCCCAGTTGTATACCTTTAAAGTGTTGGCATCGTCCGTCTGTGCACAGCCGGATAAAAGGGCACAGACAAGTGCAAGGCATGTAATAAGCGCGGTGAATTTTTTCAACTCTAACATCATCTCCAAATTTCTTATAAATGCAAGCGGAAGATCGCTCCGTCTTATGCGAAAGAGCCGCCGCCCTTTTTACGGGGCTTCGCGTCTCGCGCGGTACGTACGTTTACAATGACCAGAAGAATCAGGATCGTCACAAACATGAGCGCGGACAAGGCATTGATTTCGGGCTTGATGCCCCGTTTTGCCATCGAGTAGATGCTCAGCGAGAGCGTGGAAACGCCCGGACCCGCCGTGAAAAACGAAATGACAAAATCGTCGATCGACATTGTGAAAGCCAGGATAAAGCCCGTCACGATACCGGGGCTGATCTCCGGCAGGATGACCTTGAAAAAGGCCTGTACCGGCGTCGCGCCCAGATCCTGCGCCGCCTCGAACACAAAGCGGTCGAGCTGTACGAGCTTCGGTGTGACGGAAAGGATGACATAGGGAATATTGAATGTGATATGCGCCAGGAGAAGGGAAACGCGGCCCAGCGGAATGCCCAGGAACATGTAGAGGACGAGCAGGGAAATACCTGTTACAATCTCAGAGTTCAGCATGGGCAGATACGTCACGTTCATCAGCAGCGATTTGAGCCGGCGGTTCAGATAAAAGATGCCGACAGCGGCGCATGTGCCGATCAGAACAGCAATGACCGCGGAAATGACCGCGACCAGCAGTGTAGTGTAAAGCGCCTGCATGATGTCGCTGTTCTGAAAGAGCGACCGGTACCATTTGAGCGAAAAACCTGTCCACTGGCCGCGCGACTTCGACTCATTGAAAGAGAACACGATCAGTACGATGATCGGCGCATAGAGGAACAGAAAAATCAGCCCTGAGTAGAGGGATGAGCCGAAACCGATACGCCGTTTTCTCATAACAGCAGCCCCCCCTCTGCCTGCTCCTTTTCATAGTTGGACATAAAATGCATAGCGAAAAGGATCATGACCATGATGATGACGGACATCGCCGAGCCAAAGCCCCAATCACCGACGACCTTGAACTGATTTTCGATCAGATCGCCGATCATGGCCGTTTTGCCGCCGCCGAGGAGGCGGGAGATGATAAAGGTCGTCACCGCAGGCATAAATGTCATTGAAATTCCAGACATAACGCCCGGCAGACTCAGCGGGATAATCACGCGGAAGAAGACGTGCATGCCGTTCGCGCCGAGGTCCTGCGCCGCTTCGATCACACTGTGGTCAATTTTGATCAGCACCGTGTAGATCGGCAAAATCATAAACGGGAGAAAATTATAGACGTTTCCGAGTATGATCGCGCCTTCGGTATACATGATGTTGAGCGCCGGAAGGCCCAGGCGCTCGAGAAAGGTGTTGATGATACCCGTTTTTTCCAGCAGCGTCATCCATGCATAGGTGCGCAGCAGAAAATTCATCCACATCGGCAGCACGAACAGCAGCGAAAGAAAGCCGCGCATGCGCGGGGAGAGCTTGGAGAGAATATATGCCATCGGGTATCCGAGCAGCAGACAGATGATGGTGCTGATGACCGCCAGATAGACCGAACGCCAAAGCGCCAGCATGTAAACCGGCTTGTCAAAATCAAAAAAGCGGGCAAAATTTTCCAGCGTGAACGTTCCGTCCGGGCCTGTGACGCTGTAGAACAGCACAAGGATCAGCGGCGCAACAAAAAAGATGAGCGCGTAGATCGAGTAGGGGATCGCGGCAATCGTGAATTTTTTCACTGCTCCACCGCCGCCTTCCGCATAATGTGGATATCGAACGGCGCAACCTTGAAGCCGATTTCATCCCCCACATGCTCCGAGATCGTCGAATGAATCAGCCAGCGGAATCCGCCCGACATCACATGCATCTCGTAATGAACGCCTTTGAAAACGATGTTTTCCACCCGACCGAAGAGCTGCGCTTCCTCACGCGGGCAGATTTTCAGATCCTCCGGCCGGATGACGACGTCGACCTCTTCATCCGGCGCAAAGCCCCGGTCTGTGCAGACA
>CAKTWY010000203.1 GCA_934630445.1 uncultured Eubacteriales bacterium | reverse complement strand
TCGCCAACCGCAAGTGCGCCGAAGCTGCGCAGCGCGGCATCAGGCCGGCTTTTATGACGGGCTTCCGCGGCGGTGCGGTCATGGGCATGGCGGTCGTCGGCGCGAGCCTTCTGGGCGTGACGCTTGTTTTTGTCCTGACGCAGGATACGTCGACGCTCCTCGGCTTCAGCTTCGGCGCAAGCTCGCTGGCGCTCTTTGCCAAGGCGGGCGGCGGCATCTTCACGAAAACGGCTGACGTCAGCGCCGACCTCACGGGCAAGGTGGAGCTGGGCATCCCCGAGGACGACCCGAGGAACCCCGCTGTCATCGCCGATAATGTCGGCGACAACGTCGGCGACGTAGCCGGCATGGGTGCAGACCTGTTTGACTCGAACGTGGCGTCCATGTCCGCGGCGCTCGTCATGGCGGCGGCGCTCGACAAAGCGGTCACAAACGGCAACAACATCGCGATGGTCTTCTGCTACGCGGCGATGGGTCTTCTCGCCTCCATCATCGGCGTGGCGACCGCCCGCATCGGCGATAAGGACTCTCCGACCAAGGCGCTCAATTCCAGTACATATGTGACGACGGCGCTCTTCGCAGTGCTGACCGCCGCGGCGACGTGGGCGTTCGGCTTCGAATGGCGCATCTGGGGCGCGAGCGCAGTCGGCCTCTTTGTAGGCGTTATCATCGGCATCGCGAGCGACTATTTCACGGACGACACGAAGCCGCCGGTCCATCACGTGGCCAAGGCGTCCGAGTCCGGCCCGGCGTTCACCATCCTCTCCGGCGTTTCGTACGGCTGGCTCTCCACGCTGCCGGCAATGATCGGCATCGGCGTATCGGCGCTCGTGGCATATAAGCTCTGCGAGCCGCTGGGCGAGGGCTATCCGCTCTTCGGCATCTCCATGGCGGCGGTCGGCATGCTCTCCATCGTCGGCATGATCATCTCCAACGACGCATACGGCCCGATCGTCGACAATGCCCGCGGCCTGGCGGAAATGGGTGAGCTGGGCGACGAAGTGCTTGGGATCACGGACGAACTGGACAGCGCCGGCAACACGGTCAAGGCCGTTACAAAGGGCTTTGCCATCGGCGCGGCTGGCCTGACGGTCATCGCGCTGCTGGGCGCGTTCATCAGTGAGGTGAACGCGGCGGCGGCCGAATACGGCTATGAGCTGATCACGGGTTTTGATATCATGAACCCGACGGTGTTCTTCGGCATGCTGGTCGGCGCGGCGATCCCTGCGGTCTTCTCGGCAATGCTGATGCTCGGCGTCGACCGCAACGCACAGCGCATGGTAGGCGAAATTCACCGCCAGTTCAAAGAAATCGCCGGTCTGCGCGAGGGCAAAGAAGGCGTTGTGCCCGAATATGACCGCTGCATCGAGATCGCGACCAACGGCGCCATCCGCGAGCTTGTTCCCGCGGGTCTGGTGGCCATCGTGGCCACGCTCGCAGTCGGCTTGATCGGCGGCGTGCAGGCGGTCGGCGGCTTCCTCACGGGCAATATCGTCAGCGGCCTGCTCCTGGCGCTGTTCATGTCCAACGCCGGCGGCCTGTGGGATAACTCCAAAAAGTATGTGGAAAGCGGCCACAACGGCGGCAAGGGCTCCGAGGCGCACAAGGCGGCCGTCGTGGGCGACACCGTCGGCGACCCGTTCAAGGATACGGCCGGCCCGTCGATCAACACACAGATCACGGTGGTATCGCTTGTGGCGTCTCTGATGTCGACGCTGTTTTTGACGCTCTCCCTGTTCCACTAAAATACGGCGCGGATTCATAAAACGGTAAAAGCAGTCTGTCCGATTTTCTGTTCGGACAGACTGCTTTTCTGTCAGCATGCGCCGCACTGCGAATGTAAGGCGACATCATTGATCACTGTATTGATCACTGTTTAGATCAATTCAACATACCAATATTTGTCCAGCCGCGTTCCGTCTTTGCCCGGATACGCTTTGCAGTACTTCCGGCCTGTTTCAAAAGGCACGGGCGCGCTGAATATCGGCCCGTCAAACACAAACGAATGATATTCACCGTTTTCACCGCAAATATCCACGCCAGGAGGCAGATCCCTGATAAAAGCTTCATCAATCACTCTGCCGGCAAAGCACTCGTCCAGAGCCGAAGCGTTCACACATGTCACGATGCTTTTGAAGCCCAACTTCACAAATTCCGACAGCAGTGCTTTCGCATCCATTCCCCAGAGAGGAAAGGCCGCTTTTATGCCGGACTGTCTGCAATGCTTCTCGCGACTTTTCCTCAACTCCTCCAGATATAAATCACCGAACAAAGCCGTTCGAATGTTGCGGCTTTTCAATCGTTCAATCTGCCGCGCCATCGCAGCTCTGTACGATTCACCACCATCGGCCAGCTGATATTCCAGCACTGTCAGCGGGAGGCCCAACGCCTGCGCCTGCTTACGCAGCAGATCAATCCCGATTTCATGCATCGCAACCCTGGCGCCATCCTTTTTTACCGTCGTGAACAAAGTCTGAATGTCATATTTTCCGGACCGGAGGGCATAATACAGCGCCATGGCCGAGTCTTTTCCGCTGCTCCAGTTGAAATAGGCCTTTTCCATATCCATCTCTCCTGCAACTTTCGCCCTTCTTCTCTTTTCGACTGCGCTTGCGCCGAAGAAAGCGCGCACGGCAGCCGCGCACATCGCCGCCGTCTGGGCTGCGCTGAAAAAATCGCGGACAGGCGATATGCCTGTCCGCGATAGCTTGCGGTACTCTTCCCGCGGCACGCGTTTAAAACACGCCCAGGCCGAGCACGCGGTCGAGCTCACGCCCGACGCCGCTCTCGCGGTTTGTGTACTGCGTGACGCGGCCGACTTTTTCGATCAGTTCCGCGCTGCCGTTTTTCATGGCAAAGCCGAGGCCGGAATGTTTGAGCATCTCATAATCGTCCATCGCGTCGCCGAAGGAAATGACGTCCTCCGGCGCGGCGCCGCAGCGTGCGAGCACGGGCAGCAGCCCCGTCCACTTGTCGACCGAGGCGGCGCGGATGTTGACATAGAAAATGCCGTCCGGCCACGCCCGCGCAAAAACGCGCACACCGGGCAGATCCTGCACGCGCTGCGCAAACGCCTCTCCCCCCGCCCCGGCAGGGAAAAGCAGGCACAGCCGGCCTGCGCTTTGCGCTTCGAACGCGGAAAAAGGCATGCGTCTGACATCCGACAGGCGCACGACCTCGTCGAAATACACGTGCTGCGGCGCGCCGGAAAGGCACAGCGTGTCGCCGATCTCCATCATGGCGCAGAGGGGGGTGAGGCCCTGCGCGAGGGAAAGGATCTCGCCCATGGTGCGGGCGGGCATATAGTTGCGATAGGCAAATTCCCCCTCCGGGCTCATGGCAAGCGCCCCCGAAAGGAGGACTGCCGGCGTATCAAGGCCCAGCGTGCGGTAATGCATCTGCGTCAGGCACCAGGGGCGGGCCGTATCGATGACCACGATGTGGCCAAGCTCCTTTGCGCGCACGAGTGCGCGCACGGTACCCGCATCCAGGGTCCTGAGATCAAAAAGGGCGGTGTCGTCAAGGTCGATTGCAATGAGACGTCGTTTCATCATATCTCTCCCATACTTATTTTTATACAGCCAGCATAGCAGCAGCGCCGCGGCTGCGGGATGCGGCGCCATCTTTTGCCCGTGGCGCGCAGCGAAGGACAGGGGGGATAACATTCCGCGCGCCGCCTCGGAGAGACGGCATGCGCGTGGTATCATATCCGCGCTGCGGATATGATACCATATTTCTGCGCATCTTTCTATCCGCCCGGTAAATTTTACAAAGCCAGCGCGGCTGGGCGCGCCCTGTCACAGCCGGATATGCGCCGCGTCCTGCCTGTGATAGGGGATGGAGGCCCATTCCCCATCGAAAAGCACCGTGTTTGCCGGAACGATATATGCCGTCTCCGCTCCCTCCGGCCGGAGGATCAGCTCGCGAAAGCCCCACATGCTCTCCCAGGGCGGATCGGCGCAGGTATAAGAATACCCGCCCGTCTGGTAGATCTGCCTGCCGCTGATGGGGATGGGCGCTGACAGGTGTGAATGGCCCGCGAAAAGGGCCGCGATATCATGGTTTTCCCGCACAAGACGCAGGAACGCCTCCGGCTGCGGCGCATCCTCCGGCTCCCCGTCGGGCGTAAAGCTGTGCGCGCAGAGGAAAATTTTTTTGCCCGCGTGCGCGGCGATCTCCGCGGTGAGGAAGGCCATGTCGGGCCCCGTATAACGCGCAAAGCCCGTCTCCGGCGGGTTGGCGTAGGTATCGA
>CAKTWY010000202.1 GCA_934630445.1 uncultured Eubacteriales bacterium | reverse complement strand
GTGCCTGACTGTTTCGATCTAAAACAGCGCAAAACAGCGCTGCTTTGCAGCTTTTGTCTGAGATGCAAGCGGAGTTGCGACTGAAGGATGCCGAAAAAACGGAGCCTGCGCCGCATGCGGCGGCGCAGGTGTGCCATACTGAGACAGAAAGGGGGGAGGGCGATGAATCAAAAGACGTGTCCGTGCAGGCGCACTGCCTGTCCGCGCCACGGCAAGTGCGCCGAATGCCGCGCGCATCATGCACGGGAGCGCCGGTATCAGCCGCAGTGCCAACGAAGAAAGACAAAAGATGGGGATCGAAAGCAGCTGCATTCAGCCTTGGAACCGCATGCGCGAGAGCTTCCGGCAAGACGAAGAACGCGCAGATAAAATGCGGAGCAATCCAAATCAGAGAAGGCGGTCGAGCATGTCCGACGCGCCTTCAATCAGCTCGTTGCACGTATGGCGCGGCGCACAGCCGCTTTTGGCGTCGGCTGTGCGTTCGCCGGTAAAATAGCTGCACTGCGTCGAGCCGTATTCCCGCTCAAAAGCGCGGACAAATTCCTCTGTAATCTGATGACAGGCATTTTTCTTGGCGGGGTCACCGCGGAATGCGCCGCAGCGGAAGCCGAGCGCCATCAGCGCGCCGGTGAGCGCCCCGCATGTGCCTTTGACGGCCATGCCGCCGCCGAAGCAGCCGGCCATTTTGATCGCGTCCTCTTCTGAGATGCCGAGCGCGTCATGGTGGAGCAAAAGAACGCACTGTGCGCAGTTCAAACTTTCAGCGCGCAGCGCTTTAATTGTATCCGTTTTATTCATTCTCTCAAAACCTTTCATCATGGGCTGTTATTCTCCATAGAATCATTATATAATGGAACAGGGAAATGTCAACGGAGGGATATCAATGAAACCTGCGGTTTTGATCACCACGTCCAGACGCATGAGCGCCCGCGGAAACCCGGAGAACTTTTTGCCCGAGGCGTACAGCGACTGCATTTTGCAGGCAGGAGGAATGCCGGTCGCGGCGCTTGGGAATGACGCGCGGGATTATCTGGGCCGCTGCAGCGGCCTTTTGCTGTCCGGCGGGGTGGATATCGACCCGGCGTATTTTGGCGAGTCTGTCCTGAACGACTCGGTAAAGATCGACGCCGTGCGAGATGCATACGAGCTTTCGCTCATTCAGGCGTTTTACCGGGCGCAGCGGCCGATTTTTGGAATTTGCAGGGGAATACAGGTGCTCAATGTGGCGTTTGGCGGCACACTGTGGCAGGATCTTGATTCTCAGTTGGGGCTACATCATGGCGACCATATGCACATGATCCAGGCGCAGGAGCCGTCTATGATTTTTCAGTGCTGCGGCAAACAATTTGAAACCAACAGCTTCCACCATCAGTCTATTAAGAAAGAGGGAAAAAATCTGCGTGTTACCGCACGTGCGGAAGACGGCGTGGCGGAGGCGGTTGAGCATACTGCGGCGCCGGTTTTCGGCGTGCAGTGGCATCCGGAACGGATGGGGGACGCGGGGATGATGCTCTTTGAGCGATTTCTTACAATGTGCGAGGAGAGATAAAACGTGCCGGAAGGGTATAAGACGGTGAATATCGAGCAGGGGATGCCGCTGGTCGAGCAGGCGATCCGCAGGATGACGTATGAAATCAGCTCGGCAAAAGCGCAGAAGTACCGCGCGGTGAAGTTGATACACGGCTATGGCTCTTCGGGAACAGGCGGACGCATCCGTATAGAGGGGCGCAAATACCTCGAATCTCTGAAGCGGCGCGGGCAACTGCGGCATGTCATTTACGGAGAAAATTTTTCAATATTCGACGCGGATACGCGCGTCGCGCTGGCGTTGTGCGGGGCGCTGCGCGCGGACAGGGATCTGGAGCGGCACAACAACGGGATCACCGTCGTTGTTTTATGATATCCGCTCTGGGGAATGCGACCGGGAAATGAATCCACGGTCGCATAAAGATTCAGTGCCTGCGGGCACGGGATTATTATGGCAATGATACGCGCGCTTTTATCGTCTGTTCATCCCTGTTGTGAAAGAGACGGCATGCGTGTGGTATTATTTCAGTTTTTTGAATGAATCATGGAGGCATGAAAAATGGTCAGGACAAAAGAAGAGCAGAAGACGCAAGTGCGCAGCGCGATGCGCGGCGGCAAGGGCGATATCAGCCTGCGCGCGCTGTTTTCCGAGGAAGAGATGCTCGGACGGGCGCGGCTTTGCAGCGTGATTACAGTCGAACCGGGCTGTTCGATCGGCGCGCACGCGCACGATCCGGATTTTGAAATTTACTATGTGTTGGAAGGCGAACTGAAGATGGACGACAACGGCACTGAGCGTGTGCTGCGCGCGGGCGATGCGATGCTGACCAAAAACGGGGAAAGCCACGATGTCGAAAACCGCACGAACAAGGCGGCCAGGCTTCTTGCCATTGTGATCAACTGACGGAGGAAATATGAAAAAGAAAGTCTTATGCGTGCTGTTAAGCTGTGCGGTGCTGCTGGCAGTTCCGGCCCATGCGGCGTTCGCGGTGCAGACGCAACAAGCGGACGCACCATCGATGGAGGAAAAGGCGCAGATGCTCAGACATCTCGGGCTTTTCCGGGGCAGTGAGAAGGGGTTTGAACTCGATCGCGCGATGCGCCGCGATGAAGCGGCGGCAATGCTCGTGCGGTTCCTCGGCGAGGAAAAGGCGGCGCTCGCGGGTACGTTTGAAACGCCCTTTACCGACGTGCCCGAATGGGCGCGGCCATATGTGGGCTGGCTTTACAAAAGCGGGCTTACAAACGGAGTGTCGCACGATTCATTCGGCGCGGATGAGACGGTGACTTATGACCAGTACTGCGTGTTGCTCTCGCGCGCGGCGGGCTATGGCGGTACATATGAGATCGCGCAGGAGATCCTGCCGGAGGATGTGAATCTGGAAGAGAAGCTGGGCGCGCCGCTTCTGCGCGGCGAGGCGGTGGATCTTTCCGTCCGGGCGCTGTCGGCACACCATCAGGCCAGTTGGGAAACGCTCGCGCAGATTCTGCTGCGCAAAGGCGCGGTGAGTGAGCAGGCACTTATAACGTATGCCGCGCCGGTTTGCGGAATGGAATATTCGGGTGAATTTATCGGCGACGATATGTATATCCAGGCGAGCGTGGCAGGCGCAGCGGTCATGCGCAGCGAAAATAAGTACGACGGTGTGATCGATTACGGGAGTGTGGCGCGCCCTTATATCATTGCAGAGCGGGGAGGGCAGTGCTACGTCCTCGATGCGGAAAAACTGGAGGAAACGCCGATCGAAGCGACCGCGGGCAGGCACTACACCTATGCGGCGGAATACGGCAAGGAAACATGGCTTTTCTGCGAGGAGGACGACGGACAATACTCCATTGCCGTGTTCGATGGGGCACAGATGCGTGCGGCGGCGCCCACGTTCCGGTTTGATGATACCTATGGGAGCTTTCCGTACCGCAATTACAATTATACGGTGTCGGATGCGCGCATGCTCATTATGACGGAAACGGAGATTCTGCGTATCGATCTGGCAAGCGGCGCGCACGAGCAGGTAGCGCCGAAAGGCGACGTGACTTTCTTTGCTTATCCGGGAACGGATACGGCGCTTGTGGCCTCCCTTGAGGGCGGAACGTTGACGCTTCAGAGCTATCGGGGTACAGCGCCTGTGAAGGACGGCAGGATCGTACTCGACGTTGGCGCGCTTATCGAGGAATTGAATGCGTCCGGGGAGATTTTTCAGCCGTATATGCTCTCTGAGCACAGTGAGACCAGTGGCGGCCTTGTCCGTTTCAGCGGCCGGTGCGGCGTTTTTGAGTACGAGCCGGAGAGCGGCGCAATCAAACGTATTTTTGAGCGCAGCAGCCCGTTTGTCACGGCCATTGGCGGGCAGGTCTATATCCTGACGCGTACGGCGGAGGGCATTCCTGTGCCGCAGGACGCGCCTTCCAATGTCGGCGATGAGATCGGCGTGCTGAAGGCGGACGGAACATATACTGTTTTGCTCGCCGGCACGCCGAAGCATGGCATTTGGATCGATTCGATTGACGGGGCGGACGGCGACACGGTGTATTTCTCCCAGACGTCGTCAGCCGGGATGGCCAAGACCATCACATATCGCTATGCGGTCAAGGACGGGCGCATCACAGTCACAGCTTTCGATGCGACAGATGGTGATTTCCTCTATACGCAGGAAGAGATCACCAGGCGCATTGGTGAAGAACAGGCGCGTATCGACGCAATCTATGATGCGCAGTGATATATGAACCGCCGGGCGCCCCGGGAACATATGTG
>CAKTWY010000201.1 GCA_934630445.1 uncultured Eubacteriales bacterium | reverse complement strand
GGCGCGAGGCGCCGCTGCGGACAGGGAGCATTCCCGTCCGCGGCGGCGCTTTTTTTCGCCCGCGCCGCCAATCACGGATGAAAGGACGCCCTGACATGAAGTACGACGCTTATCGCTCCAGACTCGAACGCGAAGAAAGGCGCAGCCGCGAGGACGCTGCGCGCTCCGCTGTACCGCACACCCCAGTCGTTGAGAAGCCCGTTCCCGCCGCAGACTTTAACAAATCCGCCGGCCTTTCCGCCCCTCCCACGCCACAAATACCTCCCGCGGCAAGTCCGGAAGCGCCGCCGTCCGCTGCGACTTCGAGCGCTTACGCGCCGTTTTCGTTTCAGACTTTGAAACCGAAACAGAAAAAGGCCTTTTCCCTGATCGATGATTTGTCGCATCCCGATTTTATGCGGCCTATTGAAGAGACTGCGAATGCATTGTATACTGCTGATAGAAAGAAACGCGCAAAAAAGGCGCAGGATTACGTGGGCTATGACTTTACCAAAATTCTGCAGGAGGCGCTGAACGACGCCGGCATCCCTGATGAAAACGGAATCCCTCTCAGGATCGATGGTATTTTCGGGCCAAAGACAAGGACGGCATATGCGCAGTTTCAAGAAATCAAAAATTCAGAATCTTCGCTTGCAAACGATACGTTCCTGTTTCCCGCGCAGATAGAACCCCTTGATTCCGATGATGCTTTTTACATCAGCAGCAAGCCCAATTTCACGCCTCGAAAGGATTCCCGAAAGGGAAGTCAGAATCGTCAGCCAACAGGCGAGCGTGAACGTAACGTGGGTCACCCAGACGCCGAAGAACACAGCCGTACTTCAAAAAAGAAAACCGGCGGAACCCGTGGCTCAAACAACGGTTTTGTAAGCGGCGGAAAACGTGTAGAACTTCAAGATATTGGGAAAGGCCTTGTCGTCGGAGCGGCTGCAGCCGGAACAGGCTATTTGATTTATCGCGGCGTCAGGCTGCTGCCTTCTTTATTGCCGCCTCTTTGGTGGACGATTCCCGCAAATCTGCTGGCGCCATAATAGCCGGCGGCAGAAAAGTCTGGAGGACCGGTATGCAATATAAAAACGAAGTGCTGAAAAACGGATTGACACTGCTCACCTGCCCGATGGCGCACACGCATATGGCCAGCGCCGCGCTTTTTTTGCGGGGCGGGGCGGCTCTGGATACGCGCGCGGAGCGGGGCGGCGCGCACATGCTCGAGCACATGTGCTTCCGCCGGTGCGCACATCTGCCGCAGACGGAATTCTACCGGCGCATTGAACGCATCGGCGGCTTTCTGCGCGGGGAAACGTACCGCGATTTCATGACCTTTTCCCTCACGGTGCGCCCGGAATTTATCCGCGACGCGCTTGACATCCTCGCCCTGCTCTTTGAAGAAAACGGCTGGACGGCGGACGACCTCAGGCGCGAGCGCGAAGTCGTTTTCCGTCAGATCGAAGACCGGTACGATCCATGCGGCGACCTGCTCAACCGCGCGTTTTTCTGCGGCGGAACGGATGGGCTGCCCATCATCGGCACCGAGGGGCGCGTGCGGCGCATGACGCGCCCGAAGCTCATCGCTTGCAAGGAGCGCCTTTTTGCCGCGCGCAGCGCGCTGCTCGCGCTCACGGGCTGCATTTCGCCCGGCGACCGGGCGCACGCGGCCGAACTTTTCAGCCGACCGGCAGCAGGGGAAGCGCCTTCCTCTGCGCTTTGCGCGCCCGCGCTCTTTCAAAAGCGCGGCGGGGCGGGCGACACGATCTACTACGAGGACTGCGAGCGCGCGCACGTCTATATTGCCTTTGACGCTTCCTCCACGCTGGTGGGCTATGAGGCGGCGCAGATGATCTACAACGCCATGGCCGCGGGGCTTTTCGCGCCGCTGGCGCTGAAATTCCGGGAGGAGCTGGGTCTTCTGGACACAGTGGACGCGGGCGTGGAATGGTATGCGTTCGGCGGGATGGTATGGTTCGCCTTTTCGATCCCACACGAAGCGCTGGAGCTGTTTTTTGAGACGCTTTCCCCGTTTTTCACGGATTTTTCAGCGGATCGGTACGGGGAAGCATTCGCTTTTACACGCACATTTTTTACAAAAAATCAATGGGCGCTGCTCGACCGCCCGGACGAATATGCCTTCGAGCTTGGCTACGGCGCGATGTGCGCGCGTGCGGCCGGACCGGTGGAGGATTTTATCGCACGGTACGATGCGATCGACTTTGACCGCTTCTGCGCGGCGGCGCGCGCGCTTTTCCGGGCGGAGAATCTGACACTCGCCGTGCGCACCGACGCGGCGCACCGGCAAGCGGGAGCGAAGGGCGCCGAGGGGCTGCGGGCAAATTTAGAAAAGGAGAGATAAGTCATGACATATCTGCCGATCGGCTCTGTCGTTACATTGAAAGACGGCGGAAGGCCGCTTATGATAACCGGCCGAAATCAGACAAACGCGGCCGACAACACATTTTGGGACTACTCCGCCTGCCTGTACCCGGAAGGGGTCATGGACGGCGATTACTCGATCTTTTTTCAGGCGGAAAATATGGACACTGTTTTATTCGTGGGTTGGGTGACAAACGCCGAGATCCAGCTGCAGGCGCTTTTGCAGGCATGACAGGCGCAGCTGCAGCCGGAAAGCGCCATGTGCTATCAAAGCTCTGTTTGGAGGAGATGAGGACAAATGAACGATGTTCCCAGCGCGCTTTTGGAGATCCTCGCCGATGGCGAGGAGGTGCTCTGGTGGGGAATGCCCGACCGGCGGCCGCATCCGACATGGCGCGACTTTCTCGAGATGCCGGTCGCCGCTCTCTGCGCATATGTCTCCTATACAGCGCTGCGGGCGATGTGGGCGACGCCGGTCATCATCATCGGCTTTCTGTGGCCGCTCATTTTTGCACTTGTGCCGCTGTTTGTCTTTGTAGTGTTTCCGATCCAATACGTCCGGCTGAAGCGCCGCACGTATTTCGCCGTGACAAACCGGCGCGTTGTGCGCCTCTATGCCGAGCGGAAAACGGTGCTCGGCGATTCGCGCCCGCTCGACCTGATCGGCTGGGTCTCGGCGCTGCGGTGCGGAAAGAGCAGCGTACACGATCTGTACATCGGCAAAAAGCTGCATCTTGCGGACACGCGCGACATCCGCGATTACACGGGAGGCATGCGCGCGCCGAGGGCTTTCCGCTGGCTGGCGTTCACGGAGGGGAGCGGGAAAATCGTGTCCGAGCACACGATCGGATCGCGTGGTTATGACAATGATGTCTCAAAAACTCCGTGGAGCAAATGGAAGGACCCGGTTATTTTTTATGAGACGGGAGACGCGGAGGGCGCGATCGCGGCGATCTGCTCGCAGATTCCGGTCAGACGGTTTTACGAGTAGCGCGGGGGCCGTTGGAAGGACGGCGTTCCAGCTGACGGACGGGATATCTGCAGCGCCGGAAGGGGTGTAAATGGAGCATGGCGGGGTGACGGACGGGGGCGCGTGTGCGTTAGCCCAGCGCTCTGCGGACGGAGGAAGGGCATTTTTTGGAAACATGGCGTTCTGCGGACGGGATCCTTCGTCGCCATGCTCCTCAGGATGACAGGGGGGGCGGAGGAGTGGTAAAAACAGCTCGTTTTTTAAGGCATTTTTTCTTTTTTTGTTCTGCATTCCATGCGAATCTGCAAAAACAGAGGAAGATATATGCGTCATTTGTTTAAAAACGGCATGATAAAAATTGGAGAGGAAATGTACTGAAAAACGTGCTATACTAATATCATCAAAAGCTGCAGGGCGCGAGGCGCCGCTGCGGACAGGGAGCATTCCCGTCCGCGGCGGCGCTTTTTTGCGCCCGCAGGAAGGAGGATGGGCATGAACCCAACGTATCACGATTTCTGCGTCAATGTACTCGTGCGCATGGGTGAGGAAAAAAACGTGGAGGACGGGCTGATCACGCACACGGCGGCGGTCACGTCGTATCTCAAGGCGATCCCGGCGCTTTTAAACGAGGCGCTTGCGCTGCTGGCGACGGCGGGAAAGTATGTGGTAAAGCACATCGATATCGCGCAGGAGGGCGGCGGAGAGGGCATCGTGCGCCGCGACCTGGGCACGCTGGCGGAGGACTTTTTTTCGCTCGCAGGGCGGGAGATCTTTTTTCAAAGCGGGGGAACCTACGGACCGTCGACCAACCACACGGTGGAGGCCGGGCGGTATTTTGTCACCGACGCGTCCGAAGCGGGCGTATGGACAGTGTACTATAATGCGTACCCACAGTGCGTACCGGCGGATGCACAGGACGATTATGAGCTGGCGGTCGACCCGGAGGTATACGCCGTCTTGCCGCTGTATGTGGAGGGCAAGCTGCGCCTCATCAGCGACGAGGAT
>CAKTWY010000200.1 GCA_934630445.1 uncultured Eubacteriales bacterium | reverse complement strand
ACCGCGCGGCGCTTCAGGTGATCGGCGCCTATCTCGACCTGTCCGCACCTGCGCCGGATGACGAGACAGCCCAGCTTGTAAAGGAATTTTTCAGCCTGCCGTTTTCCTACGGCACGGCGAAATTCCGCGCGCGGCGTCTCCCGGAGCGCGTCATTTTCCGCTGTCCGAATCAGGCGTTCCGCTCGTCCGGCGACGGTTCTTCCGCCGTCTACGCTGTTACTGTCTTTGACAGGACGTTCGGCGCGATGTACGCCTGCGCGCCTGAACACGGACCGGGTGCATTCGATCTTTTGTATATCGACGGGGAATCGCTGCGCACATTCGGCACGCGGCGCTTCCCTGATGCGCCGCATGAAGAGCGCACCTCGCGCTTTAAGCGTCTGTTTGTCGACTGCGCGCTGAGCGGCCGGCATCGCCTGGAGGCGTTCGGTTACAAAAAAGACGGAAGCATCGGCGGCCCGGTTCCCATCGCCTGTGAGGTTGCGCTGCCCGAGCACATCAGCGCGCACTTTTCCCCCTGGCAGACATTCTGGATGCGCCGCGGCTTTTACCGCCCTCTTCTCGAGGCATGCAAAACGCGCGATACACGCCAAGCCGAACTTCGCGCGTCGGATGTGGACGCCGAAGCGCGCCATGAAAGAATGCGTGCAGAGGTTTCCCGTCTGTCGCTTGATCCGCCGCAGTGACCGGCCTGCGTTTTGCGCTGCGCACCAAAGGCGCGCAGCCAGCGGTCGACCCGCCCCATGATACCAAAAAGGAACAACGCCATGCCCGCGCACGCTGCCGCTAAAATCAGATCCTGCACGATCGATCCCTTCTTCCTGTCTATACTGTACCGCTTTGCGCATTGGTTTGGTGTTTGTATCTGCGCGCGGGCATTAAGGCTCTGCAAATATTGCCTCCGCCACGCCGCCTTGCATCCGGATGCGGGGCGGCGCAGTCTTCACTGGCGTTAATTGAATCTTAATAAGCGTGCCGTAATCTCTAACGGCACGCTTATTTTTTTTGCGCTATAGTGCTGACAGATACAAAGGAGGAATCGATCATGGACATTATCATCGGCGGTATCGGCGTGCTCACAGTGCTGGTACTCATTTATCTGAGCCGCGTACTTTTGAAAGGAGGGCGGTGATATGAACGCTTTCCTGCAGTACGTTTTTTACCTCGCACTTCTGTGCGTGCTCGCGATCCCACTGGGCAAATACATCTATAACGCCATGTCGGGCAAAAAGTGCTTCCTCTCTGCCGTGCTTCGCCCATGTGAAAACGGACTTTATAAACTGCTTCGCGTGGACGCACAGGAGGATATGAGCTGGAAAAAATACGCCGGCTGCGCGCTGGCCTTTTCCGGCGCGAGCCTGCTGGTTCTGACGCTCATCCTGAAATTCCAGAATGTGCTCCCGTGGAACCCGCAGGGCTTCGCGGGCATGAGCTGGCATCTGGCGTTCAACACCGCCGTCAGCTTCATTACCAACACCAACTGGCAGGCATACTCCGGAGAAGTGACACTGTCGAACTTTTCACAGGCCATGGGCCTGACGGTGCAGAACTTTGTTTCCGCAGGCGCGGGCATCGCGGTGCTCTCCGCGCTGATCCGCGGTTTCACGCGCGTCAAGGCCAGCGGCATTGGAAACTTCTGGACGGACCTGACGCGCGCGGTCATTTACGTGATGCTCCCGATCTGCCTGGTCTCCTCGATCGTGCTGATCGGCCTCGGTGTGCCGCAGTCGCTCGGCGGCAATACCACGGTGGAACTGCTCGAGCCCTTCGCTGTCGACGCGGATGGGAACGTCATCCCTGATGCTGAAATCGACGTGGCCGCGGGCACTGTCACGCGCGGCGGCGCGCCGGTGCCGCAGGCAAAGATCATCACGAAACAGCTGCTTCCACTCTATCCGCAGGCAAGCCAGGTCGCACCCAAACAGTTCGGCACAAACGGCGGCGGTGTTCTGGGCAACAACTCCGCGCATCCTTATGAAAACCCGAGCCCCGCCTCAAACCTCATCGAAATGCTCGCGCTGCTGCTGATCCCGGCGGCACTGTGCTTCTCCTTTGGACGCGCGGTGAAAGACAAGCGTCAGGGCGCCGCACTCTTTACCGCCATGTTCCTGATGCTTGCACTCGCGCTCGGCATCGTCGCCGTGCAGGAGCACGCCGGCACGCCGCAGCTGGCGCAGGACGGCGCGGTGAATATCGCCGATACCGCCGGTCAGGCAGGCGGCAACATGGAGGGCAAGGAGACGCGCTTCGGCATCGCAAGCTCTTCGACCTGGGCCGCGTTCACAACGGCCGCGTCCAACGGCTCCGTCAACTCGATGCACGACAGCTATACGCCGCTGGGCGGCATGATCCCGATGCTTCTCATGATGCTCGGCGAGGTCGTCTTCGGCGGCGTGGGCTGCGGCCTTTACGGAATGATCGGCTTTGCGATCCTTACGGTGTTCATCGCCGGCCTCATGGTCGGACGCACGCCGGAATACCTCGGCAAGAAGATCGAGCCGCGCGAGATGCGCATGGCGGTGCTGCTGTGCCTGGCAACGCCTATTGCGATCCTCCTCGGCAGCGGCGTCGCCGCGCTCCTGCCGTCTACGGCGGGCAGCCTGAACAATTCCGGCGCGCACGGCCTTTCAGAGATGCTGTACGCATACGCCTCCTGCGGCGGAAACAACGGCTCGGCCTTTGCCGGCTTCAACGCCAATACGCCGTTGCTCAATGTTTCCCTCGGCCTGGTGATGCTTTTTGTTCGTTTTGTGCCGATGTGCGCGACGATCGTCATCGCCGGCAGCATGGCGGAGAAGAAAAAAGTCGCCGCAGGTGCGGGCACGCTTTCCACCTCGAATGCGATGTTCGTCTTCCTGCTGGTACTGATCGTGCTCATCATCGGCGCGCTGAGCTTTTTCCCGGCGCTCTCGCTCGGGCCCATCGCCGAATTCACACAAATGTTTCAATAAGGCAGGTGCATGATAATGGCTAAAAAGAATGCAGCATCCACAACCAAAGCCATGGCGGCCAGGGCTTTCAGGGATTCGTTTTGCAAGCTCGCGCCGAAAACACAGATGAAAAACCCCGTTATGTTTCTCGTCTATCTGAGCGCGATCCTGACGACGCTCCTCTTCTTCTTCTCCCTTTGCGGAATCTCCGACGGGCTGGTCTCCTCCGGGTTTATCCTCTCCATCGCAGTGATCCTGTGGCTCACCTCGCTGTTCTCCAATTTTGCGGAGGCGATCGCGGAAGGGCGCGGCAAAGCGCAGGCCGACTCGCTGCGCGCGTCGAAGCGCGATGTCGTCGCGCACCGTCTGGCCGATGTGAAGGACCGCGCCTCGGCAAGCGACGTTCCGGGAACGGCGCTGAAAAAGGGCGAATGCTTCCTCGTTTCGGCCGGCGAGCAGATCGCCGCCGACGGCGAAGTCGTCGAAGGGGCGGCTTCCGTCGACGAGAGCGCCATCACCGGTGAATCCGCTCCCGTGATCCGCGAGGCTGGCGGAGACCGCAGCGCCGTGACAGGCGGCACGACCGTACTCTCGGACTGGCTCGTCATCCGCGTCACGCAGGAGCCCGGCGGCAGCTTCCTCGATAAAATGATCGCCATGGTCGAAGGCGCAAACCGCAAAAAGACGCCCAACGAGGTCGCGCTGGAGATCCTCCTCGTCGCACTGACGATCATCTTCGTGCTCGTCACGGCGTCTCTGTATGCCTATTCCGTATTCTCGGCCGGCCAGCAGGCCGTCCAGAACCCGGTTTCCGTCACTTCCCTGATCGCACTGCTGATCTGCCTCGCTCCGACGACGATCGGCGCGCTCCTCTCCGCGATCGGCATCGCCGGCATGAGCCGGCTCAACCAGGCAAACGTGCTCGCCATGAGCGGCCGTGCAATCGAAGCGGCGGGCGATGTCGACGTGCTGCTTCTGGATAAGACGGGCACCATCACGCTTGGCAACCGCCAGGCCTGCGCCTTTTATCCGGTCGACGGCTGCAGCGAAAGAGATCTTGCCGACGCGGCGCAGCTCGCCTCCCTGGCGGACGAAACGCCGGAGGGCCGCAGCATCACCATCCTCGCCAAGGAGCGCTTCGGCCTGCGCGGGCGCGAACTGTCAGACAAAAACATGACTTTTATCCCCTTCACCGCCGCCACACGCATGAGCGGTGTGGACTATGCACAGGGGGAGATCCGCAAAGGCGCGGCGGACGCCGTGCGCGCCTATGTGCAGGCCGCCGGCGGGCAGTATACCGATGCGTGCAGGAAGATCGTCGACGACATCTCCCGTGAAGGCGGCACGCCGCTCGTCGTTGCCAAAAACCGCCGCATTCTCGGCGTCATCCATTTGAAGGACATTATCAAGGACGGCGTAAAGGAAAAAT